>CAYUDF010000802.1:0-2058 GCA_964443465.1 uncultured bacterium | reverse complement strand
GTCATGATCCTCTGTGGATCAACGGTCACGACGGGATCTGTTTCGAAGTCCTTGCCGGCCGATACGTTCAGGTCGAAGCGCCATTCGGTCAGGGAGTCTTCCGGCACATAGACCGATTTAACGACCACCAGGTGTTTGCCTATTACCAGCTTGGTGTCCCCCGATTTTTCCTTGGCCATTTTTCCGCTACCCTTGCGCTTCACCACCGACTCGCCGTCAATAAACAGCTCGAACGGATGGGTGGCGCGAACCTTCACATCCACTTGCATCCACCTCGGCACATCAACCCAGGCTGCGAGATAAGCCACGCGCGGTGTCGTCTCCCCGACAGGTATCGACACCCCCATGGTGTCCCTGGCCGTTACCTGGTTCCACACCAGACGTTCGCCGGCTCTCAGGCCGACCGTTTTTCCCTTGATCGGGGTCAGGTTCCGGATCGGTACGTGTGTGTAGCCGAGCAGATCGCCTTCTTTCATTTTTTTGTCGTCGTCCTCGTCGTTGAGCGCCGGGAACGGCGACTCAAACGGGCCGAGGAGCAGCCACTGCTCCACGTGTATCTGATTCTTTTCGGGTTCGTCGCCCTTTTCTTCTTCGGCGGCGGCAATCGCCACGGCCCCAAAAATAAAAACGGCCGCAATAACGACCGCTAGCCACATCCGTAAAAAACGCATAGAATATGAATCCATGATGGTCCTTCCGTTCCAGAATCCGGTGAGAAATATCCAGCTATTTTACGCGTTTGTAAGGAGTTTCGCCATGAAAATCAAACTGCTGGTCCTGTTAATAATGGTGATGCCCTTTGCGGTTTCGGCCTGGCCGAGCGATCCCACGCCGGAAGAACTGCTCGAGGCGGTGGGACTGAAACCCGCCGGAAACCAGCGGGGCCAGATGGATACGACCGGATTTGTAACCACCGACATACAGATGGATGCTGTTTTGGCCCAGTGCCGGGCCCAGGCCGCGCCGGTGTTTCAGGAGCTGCGGCAGCAGCACGGCTGGACGGACAAGACAGTTTTAAAGGCGGCCGTGTCTCCGCACGACGACCACTACTATGCCGGACGGTTGTACGAGCTGTGGGCGCCATACATCAAAGCCAAAACGGTGATCCTGTTCGGCGTGTTTCACAAGGCGCGGGTGTGGGACTGCGAGGACAAGCTGGTATTCGACTCGTTTGAGTCGTGGCACGGTCCGTATGGTCCCGTGAAGGTATCACCCGTTCGCGCGGAAATCTTGTCGCGGCTGTCGAAGGACGACTACATCGTCGACAACGACATGCAACAAGTCGAACACTCCGTCGAAGCCATCGTGCCGTGGCTGCAGGCCTACAACCCCGACGTGGAAATCGTCTCCATACTGGTGCCGTACATGCAGTGGGATACCATGGACCGGCTGGCGTCAAAACTGACGGATGTGATCGCGGAGATAACCAGGGAGAGGAGCTGGCGGTTGGGAGAAGACATCGCCGTGATCGCCTCGGCCGATGCGGTTCACTACGGCGACGCGGGTTGGGGTGGAAGCAGTTACGCCGACTACGGCACCGACATCGACGGTTACAAAAAAGCGGTCAACCGCGACATCCACCTGGCCGAATCGTCTTTGTGCGGAGCGATAACACGGCCCGCTCTTAAAAGCTTTCTGTACGCGTGCGTCGACCGAAACAATGTCAGAAAATACAAACTCACGTGGTGCGGCCGGTTTTCAATACCGTTCGGTTTGAACGTGGTCTCGCGGCTGTCCGAAGAACTGGATGGCCAGCAACTGTTCGGCACGCTGCTCGACTACGGGACCAGTGTGGGCGAAGCATCTCTCGACCTGGACAAGATCAAAGGTCTGGGTACCACGGCGCCCAATAACCTGCACCACTGGGTCGGTTACGCCGCCATCGGCTACCAATAGCCTGTCCTACGACAGATCTTCGGGCCGGATCGGCAGGCGGCGGATCCGTTTGCCTGTTGCGGCAAAGATCGCGTTGGCCACCGCCGCGGGAAACGCCATCTCGCCCAGCCCCTGCGGTTTGAACTCGTTCTTTATAAAAAACACTTCGATCTCCGGCGCTTC
>CAYUDF010000801.1:0-2060 GCA_964443465.1 uncultured bacterium | reverse complement strand
TCGTAGCCGTTAATGACCTGGGCCAGCCCCGTGATTCCCGGTAACACCATCAGCCTCTGGTGGTAGTTGGGAATTTCCTTCTCCAACTGCCGCACAAAAACCAACCGTTCCGGACGCGGACCGATAAGACTCATCTCGCCCAACAGCACGTTGATAAACTGGGGCACCTCGTCAAGCCGTGTCTTTCGCAGGAAACGACCAACCCGCGTAATCCGCACGTCATTTTTGGCAGCCCACTGGGGTCCATTGGCCTCCGCATTCACGCCCATGGTGCGTAACTTGAGCACTCGGAACGGACGTCCCGGCTGCAGAACTCTGCGGCGTTCTGATCCACCAAACCCGGACCGTGTCCGACGCCTGTTGACTCCCACCCGTTCCTGGCTGAAGAAGACCGTGCCCGGTGAGTCCACTTTGATAATGACTGCTAACAGAGGCAGGATAAGCCCAAAAACACCCAGCGCGATCAGGGAGGCCACAACATCGAAGCCCCGCTTGAGGATGAGAAAGAAATTGCCAGGCACCGCAAAAGCTCGGCTGGCGTCTGGCGCAGCCTCCGTAACGAAGGCGCCACTACCGTGCGCGCTCGCGGTCCCGAGACCCGCCCCAAAGAACTCCTCGGCACCCAGAGAAATCGCATGCCCGGAGCCTGCGCTGGCACCGGGCGCCTTGGCGCGCATCCGTCTGTGCTTGGTATTAAAATTCCGATTCATCAGACCACCATCAAGGGCTCCATTGAAGCCCTTCCCTCTTAACCCGGATTGGGTTCCCCAAGAATTGACCTTCATAATAACGACACGCCCGCCTCCCCCGAGAACCTGACATGTTTTGACTGAATCTCAATTGTACCTGATTTTGACCGCCACCGCAACCCCATTTTTTCACTTTGGGCAGGTCGGACTGGAAAATACCCCTAAAATCGCCCCAATCGTACGAAAATCCCTATTGCTAAAAATTTGCAAATGGGCCATCCTACTGGCACTTGAGACAATTCTTGCTACAAACCACTTTTTGATCTTTTGAATCCCGGGTCGCACCATGAAGCTTCCGAAAACCCTAACAACCCGTACATTTGCCGTAATTGGATTTTCGCTTGTCATTTACGTCGCCATCGTGGTTTTTGCCTGATGGGAAGATTTTCGCCGCGATCTGGCAGAATTCCCGACCGCTCTCCTGCTGCCTGTCGCGATGCTCTCGCTGGCCAACTATGGACTGCGCTTCTGGCGCTGGGAAATTTTTCTACGCTCACTGGAAATCAGGATACCCTGCCGCGACAGCCTCAGACTCTATTTCTCGACGTACCTCATGGTGATCACGCCTGGCAAGATCGGCGAGGTCTTCAAGGCCGGCATTTTGCGCGAGCGCTACGGGATCCAGCTGAGTCTGGGTCTGCCAGTGGTCCTGGCCGAACGCATCTTCGATTTCCTCGCGGTGCTCATCCTGGCCGTCATCGGGGTCTTCTCATGGCCGGGGTCGCTCACTGGGCTGACCACTGGCCTGGTCGCTGCCTCTTGCATACCGGTTCTCCTGGTTCTCTTTCAGAGCCACGGAGTTCGCCGGCGCCTGGTGCGCAGAGTCGCGAACTCCCCGCTCCTGTCCCGTCACCAGGTTGGCATCAGTGAGACATCCGAAACGCTCAGCAGCCTGCTGGGACTGCGCGTCGGTAGTTTCGCCCTGTTGCTCACGACAGCCGCTTGGCTGTGCGAAGGCCTGGGACTGTGGCTTGTTTGCAGTGGCCTGGATTTTTCTCTGCCGGTCGGACAGGCGCTATTCGTCTACGGGGCCGCCACCATTGTCGGCTCCCTGTCTTTCTTGCCCGGCGGCCTGGGCAGTACCGAAGCGGTAACTATCTGGCTACTCGAAACGCTGCAGATGACCCGCGCCACGGCGGCGACCGCCGCCCTGCTGGTGCGGCTACTCACCCTCTGGCTCGCAGTACTCGTCGGCTTGATTGTCTTCCTGTTCAGCCGCCACCTGTTCACCGAGACGGTTGACGAGAATGTGCACGGGAATTGACCCGGCCCGTGAGTCCTGCCGCTATCCTAGCGGCGGGAAAGACTGTC
>CAYUDF010000800.1:0-2062 GCA_964443465.1 uncultured bacterium | reverse complement strand
CGGAACCCAGCGCGACAACAACCCGTGACCCTTCACCGGTTGTCACAAATCCCGGGGCAGAAGCAGTCACCGTTACCTCACCAGCTCTCACCGTATTGAGCGCAAAACCGCCGGTTTTCAAAGTCGACGGCGTCTCCGCTTCACCGTCATTCAGTACAACGCTGAGGGCGCCTCCATGCTCGGACTGTTTTTCCAGAACTCCGACGGTGACATCTCCCGACGTGACAGTCACGGTAAGCGGACCGGCGCCAGGTCTTATGAGCTGCCGCTCCACAATGCCGGACGTGTCGGCATTGATGGCGCCAATCTGGACAACAAAATCATCGGGGTCGGAAGCAATATTAAGCGAGTCTACCAGTGTGATGATTTGAACACCGGCCGGCACGATATCAACCGCCTGGACGGCCGGGTTGAAACCAGGCGCGGTTGCCGTAACGGTAATCGTACCGTTTGCGCCGTCGAGCGCCTGCAGGTAAAAAGTCGCGTCCGTCTCGTTGCCCGCCAGCTGCACGTCAACCGAGCCGTGGCCGAGAAGTAACGCGTTTCTAGAAACGAGTACCTTCGACGAATCGTCCACTTCGATATGGAGAGAGAGGGTCGGATGACCCGTCTCACCCAGCCGCGCGGTAACCACATCCGTTTCGAGGCTGGCGCCTACCCGGCCGTTGAGACCAAGAAAGAACACATTTTCATTGGTCACGTCGACACCGACCTGCGCATCACCGGTCTGGATGAATCCGGGGATCGAAGCGCGAACGACGGTCTGGCCCTTTGAAAGCGGTTCAAACTGGGTGCCGCCGGTGGCAAAACTGGTCGGTGAGAAATACGATCCTGCCGGTATCCCGACCGTTACCGAATCGCCGGAGGCCATCTGTGTCGCCAGCTGTCCAACGACGGCGTCTGTCGAAACCAGGGAAACAACCAGAGGTGGCGCACCGGCGCGGCGTTTCTGATAGTTCTGCACCGTTGTATTTCCTCCGTTCGGCAGTCCGACACGTGCATAAAACGCATCGGGCCCATCGGCGACGTCGCGCGAACCCAGCAACCCGGTGATCTCCACGCCGGGTTGGACAACAGTTGCATCTCCCGAATTGGAAATAAAACCCGGCGCCGTCACGTCGATGGTCACAACGCCGGTTGTGTCATCAACACCGTGAATGTAAAAGTACGCGATTGTCTGGCCGTCGGCTACAAACACGTCGACGGCGGGTAACCCGGGATTCGACTCTCCGTCGGATACCAGGGCCACCAACGAATCCGCGGACTCGATACGGACCGTTACTCCTCCATGGCCCGCGGCGCTCAATGTCGCCCGCGACTGGTTGCCCTGGAGGCCGGCGCCGATTGTTGTGGTCACACCGATCAGAGTCATGGTCGGAGCTGTGATGTTTACCGTTTTCTGCGCGTTGGTTGTCTCGAAGAAACCCGGCGCCGACATCGACACCGTCACGGACCCGGGGAACAATCCGTCGAGCGCAACACCACCTGCGGCAACCGATGTGGGTGTGTAATACAGAAGCGCCGGTACGGTAACCATGACCGTCGCGCTGGTGTCGGAAGTGGTGACGAGGGTGGCGATGGTTGAGTTATCAACAGAGACAGTGACCGGTACGCCGGGCGAACCGGGACGCACCGACTGCGACGATACCGAGGTTCCCCCGCTGTTGGGGATCCCGACGATCGCATAAAACGCGTCGGGCGGATCGAGCGTGTCCAGCGAGGCGGGCAGCGTGCTCGCCTGAATACGGATTGCCGGCTGTACGATATCAACGGTGGTGGAATCCGGGGAGAAACCCGGTGCCGACGCGGTTAGCGTTACGGTACCCGTCGTATCTTCAATCCCGTGGATATAAAAACCCGCGCTAACCGATCCGTTGGGAACAAACACATCCACTGTTGTGGTGCCGACGCTGTCGGGGTGGTCCGAAATCAGCAGTATATCCGGGTCGGTCGTTTCGATGTGCACCGTCGCACCCCCGTGTTGCGAAGCGTCGAGGCGGGCGCTGCCCTCGCTCGAGCGCAGACCGGCGCCAACGGCCGATGAGACGCCGTACCAGCTGAC
>CAYUDF010000799.1:0-2062 GCA_964443465.1 uncultured bacterium | reverse complement strand
GCCCTTCTGCCGCTTGCCTTCCTGCCCGCGGCAGGCGCCGCAACAATTCGCGAGACCGCTTCCCCGTACGGCCACGAACTGATCTACCTGTTTATGGGCGGGTTTATCATCGCGCTGGCCATGCAGCGATGGCATCTGCACAAACGATTCGCCTATCTCACCCTCCGTCTGGTGGGCACACGGACGCACATGGTGGTCGCCGGCTTCATGGGAATTACGGCTTTTCTCAGCATGTGGGTGTCCAACACAGCCACCACGATTATGATGCTGCCGATCGCGTTGAGCGTCATAAATGTTGTGCTGTCGCGGCACTCTGGTCAAACCATCGAAGAGACCGGAACTTTGAGCGGCGAAGCGGGGCACAACTTCGCGCTGTGTCTGTTGCTGGGTGTCGCGTACGCCGCATCGATCGGTGGTATCGGTACACTGATCGGCACGCCACCCAACCTGTTTCTGGCTTCCTACATTGAAAATACTCTGGGCGGAGAAATCAGTTTCGTGCGGTGGATGGGTGTGGGAGTACCACTGGTTCTGGTTTTTCTTCCGCTGGTGTGGCTCCTGCTGACGCGTGTGCTCTACCCGATTCGCACCCGGCGGATCGAGGCAACGGGAGACCTCACCCGTCGCGCGTTTGACGAACTGGGGCCGATGTCCAGGGAAGAGTGGTCGGTGTTTGTTGTGTTCGGGTTGACGGCGATTGCGTGGATACTCCGCCCGCTGCTGGTCAAAATAACCGTGGCCGGTACGGCGCCGCTGGCCGGACTCACCGACCCCGGAATCGCCATTATCGCCGCACTGTCCTTGTTTGTAATTCCGGTCGAACCACGCAAGCGTGTGTTTGTAATGGACTGGCGAACGGCGGCGCGCCTGCCGTGGGGATTACTGATTCTTTTCGGCGGGGGCCTCAGCCTGGCGGCGGCGATTCGCGCCAACGGTGTCAGTGAATTTATCGGCAGCCAGGTGGCGGGTTTCGCCGGATTTCCCGCGTTAATTCTTGTTTTACTGGTTGTGACGATGATGATTTTTCTGACGGAGCTGACCAGCAACACGGCCACCGCCGCGGCGCTGATTCCCATTCTCGCCGCGATTGCACCCGGCCTGGATATTCATCCGTACCTGCTTATTGTACCCGCTGCGATCGCGGCCAGTTGTGCATTCATGTTGCCGGTGGCGACGCCACCCAACGCAATCGTGTTTGGTTCCGGTTTTGTACGAATCGACCAGATGGTCAAGGCAGGATTCTGGCTGAACTTGATCGGCATCGTTCTGGTGACTATAATCGCCTACGCCATCGCCACACCGCTCCTCATCCGCTAACAGAAACCGGGCCGGCGATTGTTACCGCCGAGCCCGGTTCTTTTCCCCCAAATACCATTCGACGTGGGGTCTCAATCTGATTTGTCCCGGAACGTTTTATTCGCGCCAGAGGGTCACTCGTCGGGGATGACGAGTGCCCCTGGCGCTGAAGCGGGATGAAACATTCCGGTATGTGATAAATTCCGCGGGAAGAGAGCGTCCGGCTTTTCTCCACCGGCCAAAGCAAACCACGTCTCTTCCGTTTCACCATTTTGCCAAATCCGGCATAGCAAAATCAATGATGCAAATGCATCATTTTTCAGGAGCGTGACTTCCCGCCGTAACTAGCTGAAAAAGTTGCAATTAATGCAACCAGAAGGGGTCAATCGTAGGAAAGGAGATAAAACGCGACGGCTTCCATGATCGAGTGAACGCCCAGTTTTGACAAGATGTGCTGGACGTGATTGCGGACGGTGGTATAGCTGAGGTGCAGCCTGCCCGCGATCTCGTGCAGCGATTTGTCTTCGGCGAGCAATTCAAGAATTTCGCGTTCCCTCGTGGTGAGTTGGAAGGTACCCAGATTGCGGGTTTTCACACGGGAATGCGGTGTGCGCGACATGACCTTGGAGAGGTAGCTTTTGAACCGTTGTTCCTTGTCGTCGTCGATAACACAATGGACCAGGCGCGCGCCCGACAGATCGGGCGCGTCGGCTACGATCAACACGATCTGCACCCATTTGGAACGGTCTCCGATACCTACGCGGAT
>CAYUDF010000798.1:0-2071 GCA_964443465.1 uncultured bacterium | reverse complement strand
GGCATTCCCAACGCGCAGACCCGTTTTGGCGTGCCGGCGGATTCCATACGGGCAACCATGTCGACCGGAGGCAGCGACGCCGACTTTATTGTCTGTGCACGGCAGGACCTCCGCGACGATCTGAAAATAGAAGCCAAGGCGGGCGACAACGACGAAGTTATTGAGTTGGGTTATCCGGGTTTGGCCATCGAAATCGTCGAAATCAGCGACTACAAGTCCCGCGTTACCCAGGACCTGGGTGACTGCGTTGCGATTGGATCGCTGGCGCAAACCGGTAGTGAAGTCGTCGTGGACAACGAATATGTTCCGCCGGTCGTCCGAATGGAGACGGTGGCCTCGTTTGACGACGGACTGGTGGCTTCGCTGATCACATTACTCACCGACCTGTACCGTCTCAGTTATGAACTGGTGCAGACAAGTGGCGCTGCGTCGGCGCAGGGACAGATTGGCGCGGACCTCCTCAATCGCCGATCCGACTACGAAACGTTGCGTACGTTTCTGATGTCCCACCTGGGTACGATCAAGGGATTGGGGCGGATCAGCCCGACGCGTTTTTTAAGAGATATTGTGATACCCGTTGCAACATGGTGGCGGCAGTACTACGACCGGCAGTTCAAGCAGACCAGCGGGGAAGGATCTCCCGTGAAGCGGTTATTCGAACAGGCGAACACGCTGACCGAAATGACTCCTGGTGATCTCTCGGCGGGTTCGGGAGAATTCCTGCATAACACACGAAAATTCATCGAAGGTGTCAGCCACGAAATCGGATTGATCGGTTAGTCGCCGAAAGGTACACGATAGAATCATGGTAAGAAGACGAACAGCATATACCCTGCGTTATGGAGAGAGCCGGCAGAACGACATGCTGGTTTATTTTGATGCCGACGAGACGATTATGGATAATCTGAAGAAGATTATCCCGTCTGCCGTTCAAAGGGGATTTCTCCCGCCGGAATGTTCGGCGGAATCGGTAAAGCTGATCCACAAGGACCAGTCTCTCAATCTCCACGTTCGTATGAAGGAACAGACGGTGACCGTTGCCGAACGGGCCATCCTGATTATTCATGACCTGTCGTCAACGGTTCAGATAAAGATCAATTACGCGCCTGACAATCATGCCGAACGCATCGAAACCGTCAATGTGAATCCCAACAAGATTCTGCAGGACGAGATATCGGGTTTCCTGGACGTCGTCTCCAAGGATTACACGTTCTATAAACGTAAACCCAAGAAATACCACCTCGTGACGTCCGAAGGTAAAAAGGCGAATCTCAGCAAGTCGCTGGCTGCCCAGGGTATCGAGACGGGATTTGACGCGACCCTCGAACCCAGGTTGATCTTTCGCTGGCCCCCCGGGATGCTGACTCTCGGTACAGCTTCCGTCATCGTGCTGGTTCTTCTGGGGTTTGTTCTGTGGTCGGTGTATGTGAAATACCTGCAAAAGCCACCGGTTGTCGAGAGGTTTTACGTGACCTTTGAAGTGGATGTCGAGGCGAGTCTGTTGACGCCGGATACTACCATCGCCTTTTCGCCCGGTGCGTCGGTTCTGCTCGCCCTCGACCCTGGAGTTCACGAATTCGAGATCATGCCGAAGGACTATCCGATTATTCCTTACGTTTTCGATCTTGTTTCAGAGGGCGCGGTGAGGGATTCCCTCACCAGAACCATCCAGATACAGCAACGTTATGCCGAGGCGCCTCTGCTGGCCGTGGTGATAACCGGGTACCAGGGCGAACCCGACCCGGATCACCGGCTGAAGCGCGGACTGTCGATCAACGGTCACGAACGCGAACTGGATGCATTCGGTTCACTCCGTATCAATCTGTTTCGCGGAGAATACGAGATCAGCTACGATTTACCAGCCGAGCTTCTGGACATCAACAACATGCGCTACGACTCCAAGGTCTTGCGACCCTCACCGTTCAGGTTTGGTTTTTCTGAATTAACGGAAGATGCAACTGCGTTGACGTTTCGTTACTTACTCAGCCAGTAGGGGGCTGTATATGAACTTCTCACGTATCAAGGACCTTCGGAATCCCTGGATAGCGGCGATACCGCTTTGCCTGGTCTT
>CAYUDF010000797.1:0-2075 GCA_964443465.1 uncultured bacterium | reverse complement strand
CGAGGTACTGGCATCGCGCGGATTCGTGGATGAAGCATCACGGGCGGCAAAAACAGCTACCGACAGGGTAGCCGCCGAAACAACCCAACCCGCGCAGGGCAAACAACCGGCGGCAACAGCCTGTTACCTGCTGCTGCTGCTGGAGAGCGGCCGGTTTGATCATTTTCACCAGCCCCTGGCCGCGCTCGACCTTTACGAAGCGCTCGTTCGCTATAAACGCAAGCTGGCCGACAACGAACTGGTGCGCCTGGAAAAAAACGTGTCGACGATCCGGTCTTTCGTCGAGACCGGAGGCGAAGGCCGGAACCTGAAAACCGTCGAAGACGCGATACGGGACATCTACTGGAGTGTCTCCCGAACACGGGAACAATTGAGGGCAAACAGGTTTTATGACCGCGAGGATTCCTATCGTACGTCCGGCCTCGAACTGGTACCGGCCACGGACCGTCTGCTGAACGACGTAGTCTCATCGATGCGTCGGGTAGAGAACGCTATTTACAACGAACGCAGCCGCGAAACGGGTTTGACGGTAACCGCCACCCTGTTGCACGAACGCGCCCTGATAGACCAGCAAGTGGAAGTCAAGTGGGTCGTCGCCAACCGCGGATTACATCCCGTGGAGGTCAAGTCCGCGCAGGTGATCCGAGGCCAGGAAGCGGACTCGTTGATCGGGCCGGCAAATTCGATGATCGTCCGGCCTGGCGAACCGCAGTCGTTTGTTTCCAGTTTTCCAGCACGGCGCGGCATAGCGGGCACATTGATCCCGTGGACGTTTACGCTTTCGTTGTCAACACGCGAAGGTGACAGGTTGCGCTACAACGCGTTTCGGACGTTGTTTCTAGAGCAGCCGCTGCAGGCCGCCGCGGGATTTCCCCAGGGACAGGTCCTGCAGGGCCTGTCGCTACCCATACAAGTGCAGGTAGTTAAAAAAACAGGCGCGCGCGTCAGTATCGAATGCGGATGGTACAGCGCGGCGGGGCTGCAATTGAAGGAAGGCAAGTCTTTCGGGATTTCGATGGACGCCGAGCAGGATACGGCACACGTAATCGTAAACGTGATGGTCCCATCCCCCTGCCGGCCGGGGTCGTTTCCATTCAAGTTGAAGTTTTTCAACGACGGCAAGGACCTGGGTACGATCAATTCGAGTTTTTTCAAACCGTACCAATGGTTGTTCCTGGGACCGTTTGAAGCGGCAGAATACGCTTTGTCCACCCCATATCCTCCGGAGAAAGCCGTCGACCTTCGCAAGGGTTACGGCGGTATTGGACGCCGGATCATGTGGCAGGTACTTCCAGAAACGTCCAACACAAACTACGGCGAAGTACATCTGCGCGGCGCAATGAGTCCTTCAGGCGTCGGATATCTGTACACGGTTGTCGAAAGCTCGCACGAAAAAGAGAGCCCGTTGTTTTTTGCCGCCAACCAGCCCGCCGCCGTCTTTTTTAACGGAGAGCGCGTACTGAACTACCAGCCTGGACCGGATCGTATGGCCGTGAGCAAAACGATCAAGGTGCGGCACGGCATGAACAATATTCTGATCAAGATTGTCGGCGACCCTTCTTCAAGAATATTTTTCAAACTGGGCGACGACGGAAACATGGCTTCGGACGAGTTCAACAACAACCTGTGGGAACTGGTCGGAGATTTCGGGGAGTTTCAGGAACGGAGCCGGCAGATTCAGCAGGGTGAAACGGAAGACGTTCAGAGGGTGATCACCCTGCGTTACAGTAATCCTGACGCCAACTCTGTGTCTGTCATCGGCACATTTAATGGCTGGTCGCCCGAAAACGCCAGGATGCGAAAGTCTCCCGGCGGCGGCTGGGAAGTCACGTTGTCGCTCCGTCCGGGCAAGTATGCGTATCGATTCCTCGTTAACAATCGAAAACAGGTGCTGGACCCTGATTGTTTGTATGAAGAACCCGACGGATACGGCGGGAAGAATTCGGTCGTCTACGTAAAGAAATAAGGATCGGCCGGGGTGTTAGCCGTCATATCAGCGCGAACGGTCCCGGTGAGGGGACCGTCGGTGGCGAAATTATCCTGAAACATCGAAGAAAGGCCGTAACTAAAAAAAA
>CAYUDF010000796.1:0-2077 GCA_964443465.1 uncultured bacterium | reverse complement strand
CTGACGACCAGGCTGACAACGGCAAACACCATCGCCACAATAAAAAGCTCCGAAAAACCAAAGGCGTAGACAATCCAGCCTCCAAGGGCGGGACTGAGCATGAACGGAAAGGACAGAGAGTTCATAAACCCCACGTATAGCGGACGAAAATCTTCGGGGGCGTCTTCGAGCAGGTACATCATGTTGCTGATAAAACGGCCGCTGCGCGCAAAACCGTTGATTACAAACGTCAGACACATTAACCAGAAAACCCAGCCGCTGGTCCCCTGTTCCGCCACACCACCATTTTGAATCAGCGCCAGGACTATCAGTGGCGGCGCCAGCGCGAGCAACGCGGTAAGCACCAGTACAATTCGATTTCCCCTTACGTCAGCCAGCTTTCCCCACACATAGTTGGATATCACACCGGACCCCACCCACAAGGAAACAAACACTCCCACACTCGCCTCGGAAAATTTCAGAACCGAAAAAGCGTACACGGCGTAAAACGGAAACGACATCGCGGTCAGCTGCCAGCAGATCCGCCCGGCGAGAAACAGCTGATAATTCGGGTGATCTCTCAACAATCTGAAACCGGCTCGTATGTGTTCGCTCAACGGCTGGAGCTCGTGTTTTACCGCGGCCCGGGGCTCGCGAATCAGGCCAAACAGTATCATCCCGACTGCGCTGAGCGAGGCGCCGAGCGCGATCAATATGCCATAGTTATATGGAAACGGCCGATGGGTCCAGTTGAGCGCCTCACAAATCCGGTTGACTCCCCCCAATATCCAACTGTCCGCCCACGCGGACGTTGTTTCAACCCCCAGAACGGCCGCCACGACTAAACCCGCCAGTATTCCCAGCACACCCCCGGAAAGCCGCCGAAACCCGAAAAACGCTCCCCTGCGTTCGGGCGGAATCGTCTTGGACGTGACTTCCAGGAACGGAACGCCGGCCACGCCCGCCCCGATCGTGTTGGCGAACAGGAACAGGATCACCAGCCACACGAACAGTTGCGACCGCGCGACGTCGACCAGAAACACCACGGCGATGACGCACCCCCAGGCGATCACCCGGAACACGGTCGTTATACGGTAGATATCGAGCACGCGCCACCGGGACTGGGCGTAACGGGCAACAAACACCTGGGGCAGAAACCAGCCCGCACCATAAAACGCCGCCGCCAGGCCCACCAGAATGTCCGATCCGCCGGCCCGTGTGACAAAGACGGGGATAACGGTAAACGGATCAACAAAAGCCAGGCCGAAATTGATCAGCGTGCCGTTGAAAATCCCCAGTATAAAATTGCGTTTGAAGTGTGATGGCGTGGTTGAGTTCATATCTGCAGAGGCTACTCCCGCCGTGGCGGGTTGGCAAGGTGTACGTCAATCGGGTATACTTATCACATCATGATCAAGAATATCGGAATCGATCTGGTCGAACTCGACCGCATTGCCCGGGTTTACGATTTGTACGGGGAGAAATTCCTGAACAGGTTGTTCACAGCAAGGGAACGCGATTACTTCAACCAATGGCGCGATCCCGTACCACGGATCGCCGGGCGTTTTGCCGCCAAGGAAGCGGCGATGAAAGCGCTGGGTACCGGTTGGACGGACGGCGTAAGGTGGCGTGATATCGAGATTATCCGGATGTCCGGAGGTAAACCAGCAGTATGGTTTTACGGCCGCAGCCGCGAACTGTTCGAATCACTTGGAGCCGAACACATCCACTGCACAATCTCTCACTCCCGCAGTTCGGCGATCGCAGTCGTCATATTCGAATAAACAACCGGAAACGATCGTTACTCAATAACGACCGTCGCATCCTCCAGAAGAATTTCGTATTTGTAACCCATTCCGAAATCCAGGTCGATGTTGAGCACTCCCCGTGCTACAACGGTATCGCCGACTTTAACAACCGCGCTGGTCGTCACAGTCAAATCATCCGTGCCCGCCGATCCCGACCCGTCTCTCAGATGAAACCAGTTCTTTTTCATGACACCCGCGGTGTATTTCACGACCTTGCCGCGAACGATGATCTCTTTTCCGGCGAGACCGGATTTTTCCGCGTACAGGGCGGCTATGTTTTTTCCGTTTTC
>CAYUDF010000795.1:0-2079 GCA_964443465.1 uncultured bacterium | reverse complement strand
GGAGGACACAGAAATGATATCGAAAACCACGATTACAATTGTTTTGATCCTGGGGGGCGTGACGGCATTTTTTTCACCGGCATCCGCCGAAATGGTGATTATCGAAAACGAAAATTTCACAGCCTCTCACGACATCGCGTATGACCTGATACAGGCGATGCCGGATGCGGGATGCCACGGAGAGTCCATGCTGGTGGGGTTGGACGCCTATGACGAATGGGTGGAATACGACTTGACGGTTTCGGCCTTCGGGATCTGGTCGGTATCGATGGTCTGTAAAGGGGATTTCAACGTTGGCTACAGTCTGCAAATGACGGCAACGGGAAAAGATTCGGGAGTCAGCCAGACGATCGACATACTTTATACCGGGCTGGGAGACGGCTGAATCAGCTGGGTAACGGCCCAGGGTCTGGGCCTGCTTTTCTTTTATGAACCTTCGTGGACGATTAAGCTCAGGTTTATCGGAGGCGCGTCGACACTGTTAGACTTTCTGATATTCGAATCGGAGGTGCCGGTGCGGGAAAGCACGTGGGGCGCCGTCAAAATGATGTACTGCGACTAGATTGACCCTGCTTCACCCGAATGGAAAGGGCGCCGCGGCGCCCTGCTACTAATGGAGGTCATCGGTTTGAAATCAAAAACCAAAAGCTTGATCGTGTTGATAGCGGTGCCCGTGATGTTATTCGTCTCAACCGCTTCAGCCGAGCGAGTGCTGGTCGACTGCGAAAACTATACCGATTCGCACGACATCGCCTATGATGCTATTCACACGCTGGTAGCGCCGTCCTGTCACGGCGGGTTCATGTTGGTTGGTGTGGATTTCTCCGACGAATGGGTGGAGTACGATCTTACGGTTTCTTCGTTTGGAACGTGGGCGGTGGGTGCGGTCTGTCGCGGCGATGCCGGAGTGCCCTACGTGCTGCGTCTGTCGGTGACGGGTGATGTGTCCGGCGCTTATCAGGAGACTATGATTACGTACAACGGTGTTGGGTACGGCTGAAGCAGCTGGGTAAATGCCTACGGGTTAGGCTCCATTGGACTCTACGAATCTTCCTGCAAAGTCAGACTGACATACGTGAGCGGCTCTAACACTGAGTTGGACTACATCTGGTTCGAGTCAGTTGTTCCGGTGCGGGAAAGCACCTGGGGCGCCGTCAAAATGATGTACCGCGACTAGAATGACGCGCGGAAATAGACGCTGTACAGATTGGTGTAACCCTCTAACGGTATAATTTCCTGCTGCTGCCCCTTGTTGACGGTCAGACGGGATTCTGTATCGACACGTTGATACTGCAATTCGAAAAAGGTTGTCTTTCGGAATCGCCATCTCCCACCGAGATACAGTGACTTCCGGGTTTCATCAAAAGGATCAAACTCACCCATTCTCCACGTTCCGTCGTCCATCCAGCCCACGCTGCCGCCGATACCCACCGGAAACTCCAGGTCCATCGACACACCGTAAACGGAGTATTGTTGTTTTTCAGTGACGTCACCGGGGGGATTGATCTCCTGCAGTCGTTTGTAAAACAGAGACAGAGCGGCCGTTTTCCCGGCGGTGAACAACTTGCCGGACACCCGTCCGCCCTCCGCGTTGGGGATGTAGGACAATGCGGAAAACGGCGTGAAGTAACCGGGGGCCAGTCGAATGTAATCGGCGCGTACGGCGAAATATGTAAACCCGTCAAGAACGACACCACCCAGCCCGCCGGTGGCGTTCTGCTCGGCGCGATCTTCGTCTCCCAATACAGACAGACCCTGTTCGACGGTTTTGTTCCAGAATATCCACTCGCCTTCGAGCGCGATTTTTGCGAGGAGGGGAACCGAAGCGTCGAACGATGCGATTCCCGACTGGTACCACGGATCGGTCGCGGGGTACCCCAGTTTCACAAAATCGACCGAACGCGGGTCTTCCCATCCGGCAACCGCTCTCAATCCGGCGCGCCAGTGTCGGCCCGTCCGGCTGCTGTATTTTCTCCACGCCGATTCAATGCCCGCGATCTCCAACGAATACGACGCACGCTCTTCTCCAGTCGACCGCCACGACAGGTAGCTGGTTCTGTCGGCTCTTCTGGGAATACC
>CAYUDF010000794.1:0-2084 GCA_964443465.1 uncultured bacterium | reverse complement strand
ATCGCCAGCACAATCGTCAGGGCCGCCGCCAGGGCAACAGACCGTTTGATCGCCGCCTGTGCGCTTTGTGTCGAAATACCAACACGCGCGGTACCGATTTTTTTACCGGCGGCCCGATCGACGGTTGATATATTGGGACCTTCTATCCCGCTGCTGTTGAATTCGTCGTCAAATCGTCCGTCGACCTGGCTGGTGATGGAAACGGCAACCTCGTAAATACTGGATGTATTGGCAGGTTGCCACGAGGTCATCACAATGCTGGAAGCCTTGTCGACCCCATCGCTATCGCTCTGGTAAACGGCTTCTCGTTCCAGCCCTGTGTCCGTCTTCGCCAGCACCTTGCCCTGTGCGTCCTGGATGATGATGTACGCCACATCTTCTTCGGTTTCGATTCCTCGAATGAGTTTGGCGAGATTTTTTTTCTGTCCCGTCAGAACTCCGTAGGAACTGCTGTGGGCCGTTATCTTGGCCAACGACACGCCCCTCTTGATCAAACCCGAATAGATCTGGCTCTTCTGCTGAACAACAAATGTTACGCTGAGAACCAGCACGACCAGGATTGTCAGCGTCGAGGACGTCGCTGCGATTTTTGCCGTTAACGACTTGCGTTTTATGGAATTGAGCAAATGCATCTTTTCCCCCAGGTAGCTATGGTGGTTTTAAACTTCTGGTGCAGCGGTACCCTGGACAATATGTTCCAGCTTGAGAATCCCAAGCAGGCGTCCATCCAGTTCCACTCCACCTTCCAGACAATCAACTCGATCTTTATCGATCGTTGCGAGCGGCGGTTCGACGGTTTCCGAGGCAACTTCTTCGATATCGCCGATCTGGTCCGCCAGAACACCCATCGTTATGTTGTTGTGCTCCACAACGATTATTGAGGTTTCCGAATCGACCGGCGATTTTTGCAGGCCGAGAAAAGAACCCAGGTCGATCACGGGGACGACCACACCACGCAGGTTGATGGTCCCCGCCACATGGGCAGGCGCCGAAGGTATGTAATAAATTTCAACGATGTTGGAAATTTCCTTAACGTTGGCGATATCAATTCCGTACCACTCGTCACCCAGCGAAAAGGTGACCAGGCGCCGTCTCTCTAAATTTTCTTCCGTGGTTTTTCGTTTCAGGTCGTTCGCTCGTTGACGCAATATCTGCTGGTCAATTCTGGCCTCTGCGTCCTGATCTGTATCCGGACGACCCTCCCTCACGACGATCTCTCCCCATCTTTCGTGGTCGACCAGCATGTTGACGTCGAGCAGCAACATAAGATCGTCCTTCGTATCCACTACACCGTTCACGAACTGGGACAACGGTGAGACACTCCGTCCCGGCGGCATCACCGATCGTCTCGGAACGGGAAAAATGTCGGAAACGTAGTCGACCAGCAGCCCGACAACGCCGTTTTCACCGTAAATAATTACAATTTGTGTATTGAGATCGTGTCCCCGGGTCCCGATTTTCAGCATCTTCTGCAGATTGAGAAGGGGGACGACTTTTTCCCGGATATTGATAATCCCCTCGACGTACTCGGGGGCTTCCGGCATTTCGGTCACCGCAACCTGCTTGACAATCTCTATGACACATTCGGTATCCAGGCCGAATTCGCGCCCGGCAAGGCTGAATCCCAGCACCTGGATTTTCCCGCGGGGCTTCGTCTCGGAGCTCTGGTGGGTATCGGGGGCTTGTTCAGCCGTCTTATCCAGCGTTGTCGTATCGGCCATTTCAACTCCGGTAATCGTTTTTGACAATTCCCGTATCAGATAAAAATTCGCTAAAGGTCTCTTAGCGAAATCCGTTAACTAAAAAAGGGGAGTAGTAGCCGACAAGAAGAGCAATCCGTATACCACGGCCGGATCACGCGCGGGCCTAAAAAAGACATTTTGATTCTGTTTTGTGATGCGTTGCAACTATATGTTATTAAACATTTTAGATGTGTCAACTGCCGCCGACAGGGGGCCACGGGGAGGCATAAGCAACGGAGAAGAGTGACCGGGAAGATCGAGCAACCTTGTGCAATTTGCATCATCGATTGTCAATTTACGACAAAGACCGGCCCCGGGGCCGGTCTTTGTCGTAAATCCGTG
>CAYUDF010000793.1:0-2085 GCA_964443465.1 uncultured bacterium | reverse complement strand
GTTGCCGGGAGGATTGAGGTATAGTCGCCCGAACCGTCCTGGCGGACGGTGACGGTAGCGGCCGACAGGATACAAGGGGAAATTAACAACAGGAACAGGACGAGTAAGGTAATACGAGAGCGCGGACTGCTCATGGCGATTCCTCCCGGGCGGGTGGTGACAGAATATTGTTAATAGTGAGGTTATTGCCTACCATTATATCCGGAATTCGGGGGGAAATCCAGTGTGTTCACTGTATTGATGGTTTTGCGCTATTTACCGGGTATTTTCCACGGCAGTAGCATGGGAACGGCTTTTTGATAGTCACTATACGACTGCCCGAAGGCCGCGGCGAGATCACGTTCTTCGAGAATCGTGCCCACCCATGTCCAGGCGGTTAGAAGGACATTCAGTAACATCCGGTCCAGCGTCAGTTTCGGACTGGACCACAGAACGATCAGAACCGCCAGGTACATCGGGTGACGCACCCATCGGTAGGGGCCGCGTATTGTGAGTTCTCGATTTGAGGTGGATGTTTTCGATGCGTCACCCCGGAGAGACCCCGTGCCGAATACGTCGAAACCGTGCAACGCCCGGGCGCCCCACAGGACGATAAACATCGCAAAAGCCAGGGGGAATCTCAGTAGCAGCCTTGCTGAACCCTGCAGGTCGTACAACGTAGTGGACGATTCCTGCCAGAAAACCACCATTGTTATCAAGGCGATTCCCGAAGCCGATGTGTACAGGGCCCCGTAATACACCGACGGTAGAAACCGGCTCACGCGATCCCGGAAATACCGGCGGATCATGACACTGTGCTGGACACAAAACAACAGGCACAACCCGCCGTCCGCAATCAGGATTCCAGTCTGATCCAGCCCCAGGTCAAGCCATCCGAATGGACCGGTTACCAGCAACAGGCCAAACATCAGCAACGAAACGCTGCCGAGCACAACGGCAATTCCCGCGCTTGCGTGTCGTATGATCGATTGCATTCTTGACTCATTCCCCGACAGGTCGGCTTCTTATGAGGATGGGATTTTGCGCGCTACATACACATAATTGATGGTCCACGCTTTGCGTGAGTTTGCGGCGTTTTTGCCCAGAAGGGCGTAGATCAGTGACTCCGCCGAGTGGAGCAGCCAGAAAAGCCAGTGCAGCGGGAGCGCGAGGATTTTTACGATTTCGAATTTGCCGATAAATGACCGGTTAAACACGCTGAGCTGCCGGTCGGTAAATATCGATGCCGCATACCAGAAACCGCTCATTTCATGTTTTTCAAGCGGCTCGAATCCGGTACGGCTGCACAAAGATTCAAATCCGCTGTCGGAATACCGAAAGAAATCATAAGGGGCGGCGTGGATGGGGTAAAACATGGGAAAGGAAATGAACAGCAATCCACCGGGTTTGAGCACCCGGTTGGTTTCATGTAACGCGTTTTCAGGGTCGGGCAGGTGCTCGATTACCTGACTCGAAAGGATGGCGTCACTCACGCCATCCGCAAGCGGCAGTACGTCGGCGGTGGCGACGATGTCAATTGTCTCCATACCGTAAAAAGAATTATCTGTGTCCAGCCCCAGATACTTAACCCCGAGTTCGGAGAGCAGGTCGCTGAATGGTTTTGTTCCGCATCCGACGTCGAAAATCGTGTCTCCACTCTTCAGAAAACGGGACATGCAGTCGGCGAGCCGGCGCCGGACGGCGCGCCTCAGGTAGAACGGGTAAAGTTTTTCAATCATTGGTTTGTGCACCCAGGTATCGGTTTTTGATAACGATGTGAACGATCACGGACATCGTTATGCGGTAAATAAATGCAGAAACGACGGCGCCGGTCAGCCCGAACAACGGGACCAGCACCGCGGATGCCACGATACGTGTACCGGACATAATAATGTTTACCAGCCGGACACTTGATTTGTCGAGCTTCGATGATACGTACCGAAATCTCAATGTGGAGACATTACCGATCGCGACCGAGCACATCAGAGCCTGGGCGTAGGGTATCGATTCGACGTAGGTATCGCCGAAAACGAGCGCTACCAGCCACGGCATGACTGTAAACGCTACAACCACGATCAGGATACTGGCCAGGAGCCCAATCAAGCG
>CAYUDF010000792.1:0-2087 GCA_964443465.1 uncultured bacterium | reverse complement strand
ATCGGGTCGATGTCAAACGCGGCGTTAAGAAGCTTGCCACCACCGACGAACTGGGCGGCGACATACAAAGTGTAGAAAAAAATGATTATTAACATCGACAGGACACGCAGCGTTCGTGTTTTGTCACCGAAACGCGCTTCGAAATAGTCGGGGATTGTCAGAGCACCGTATTTTTCGGTTTGCCGGCGAAGTGGTTCGGCGAGGAAAACCCAGGAACAGAAGATTCCGAAGGCGATGCCGATTACCGACCAGAACTCCGTGAACCCGGCTGCGTAGGCGGCGCCGGGTAATCCCAGCAGAAACCACGAGCTCTCGCCGCTGGCTCTTTCGGAAATTGCCGCGGCTACCGGACCGATGCTGCGGCCACCCAGCACGAAATCGTCCAGTCGTTTCATACGTCTGGCGGCGGCGACACCGATCACGATCAGGATCACGAGATAAATGAGGATGCCGATAAGCAGAGAATAGTCGAAGCCGGGGGCGGGCGCCGTTGTCTCCATCATTCACCGTTCCCGCTCGCGTCTGGTTTGTAGCTCGCGGGACGCTCCGCAGTCCTTCCCCGCGTTCGGCGGTAATACCAGACGGTGAGGACCAGCAGGATGACCCACGACCCGCCGACTATCAGGATGGTGTGAAGCGGCACAACAGCCCCTTGAAACGAAGAGGCCGACAACAACTCCCCCGCGTTCCACCTGGAAATCGCGGTGCAGTTATTGTCGGCCTCGGAACAGTCCAGCTAGAACATGCGGGCGATGACCGGTGCGAACACCAGTGATACGACCGCCATCAACTTGATCAAGATGTTCATCGACGGGCCCGACGTATCCTTGAACGGATCGCCGACCGTGTCGCCGACAACAGCGGCCTTGTGGGCATCGGAGCCCTTGCCGCCGTGTGCGCCTTCTTCGATGTATTTCTTGGCGTTATCCCAGGCGCCTCCGCCGTTGGACATCATGACACCCAGCAGAACACCCGTTGCCGTCGCGCCGGCGAGAAAACCACCCAGCGCTTCGGGGCCCATGATGAAACCAACCAGCAGCGGCGCCGCAACGGCGATGACTCCCGGAAGGATCATCTCGCGCAACGCGCTCTTGGTAACGATATCAATACAGGTCTCCACGTCCGGTTCGGCCTCGCCTTCGAGAAGGCCCTTGATCTCGCGGAACTGTCTGCGGATCTCCTGAACCATCTTGTCGGCAGCCCGTCCGACCGCTTCCATCGTAAACGCGGCAATGAGAAACGGCATCATCGCTCCCAGAAGCAGACCAATCATCGTTGTCGGATTTGTAAGGTTGATCGATTCCAGACCAACCGTCCTCTGGTAGGCTGCAAACAGGGCCAGCGCCGTCAGGGCAGCGGAGCCTATCGCGAAACCCTTGCCAATCGCCGCGGTGGTGTTGCCCAGCGCGTCCAGCTTGTCGGTAATTTTACGGATCTCGGGACCCGCGTGGCTCATCTCGGCGATACCGCCGGCGTTGTCGGCGATCGGGCCGTAAGAGTCGGTGGCCATGACGATACCGATGGTGGACAGCATGCCGACACCGGCGATACCGATGCCGTACAGTCCGGCCATCTTGTATGCAACAAAGATGGCCGCGGAGATTGTCATGACGGGCAGGATCGTACTTTTGAATCCGACGGCCAGGCCGGTGATGATGTTGGTCGCCGCACCCGATTCACTCGCCAGTGCGATAGCTT
The DNA here is from genome assembly GCA_964443465.1 of uncultured bacterium. Classification (GTDB taxonomy): domain Bacteria; phylum Krumholzibacteriota; class Krumholzibacteriia; order WVZY01; family JAKEHA01; genus CAYUDF01. The sequence goes on along the minus strand of CAYUDF010000792.1, from coordinate 389 downwards.
TGACCGGTTTGGCGGACGTAAAGTATTCGGTCTCGCGCGCGATCAGGATGCCGCACATGAGCCCTGTTAATATCGCCCAGAATACTTTTGTGTCACCGACGAGGTTTTGAACCACAAAGAAGGCGCCGACGAGAAACAACGCACCCGATGTGTAGGTGGCCATGTTGAGCGCCGTGTGCGGCTCCATCTTGTTGTACAGCTTGATCGACCACACGCCCAGCACTGAGGCGACCAGACCGATCGAAATCAATGCCAGCGGTAATACCATCCACGGAATCGGTTCGGCGAACATCGCCGCTCCGATGGCCATCGTGGCCACAACCGATCCGACGTAGGACTCGAACAGGTCGGCGCCCATGCCGGCCGTGTCGCCCACGTTGTCGCCCACG
>CAYUDF010000791.1:0-2089 GCA_964443465.1 uncultured bacterium | reverse complement strand
TGGAAGCCTACGAATACTACCTTCGGGGCAAATCAATCAAAACAGGATCATACTTTGGGTCTGACATTATCGAAGCAATTCCGCCGCTGGAAAAAGCCGTTGAAATCGATTCGAATTTCGCCGCCGCGTGGGTGGAACTGGCGGCTACCTACGCCGAACTCGTCTACCAGGGGTACGGTGCAGCCGAATATCAGGCGAAAGCCAAAGCGGCAATTGACCGCGCATTCGAGTTGAATCCCGAACTTCCTGAAGCTTCATTTGCCATGGGCCAGTATTACTACGCCACTCTTCTGGATTACGACAAAAGCTTCGAGTACTTCAAAAAATATATTGAGACACAGCCGAGCGCTGCCATCGGCTACGAATGGATCGCGTATGTACAAAGACGACGGGGGCAATGGGAATTGGCAGCCAGAAATTTTGGACGCGCGGTTGAACTCGATCCCGTGGGGTGGAATAGCTGGTTTGTACTTGGCGAACATTATTTATGGATGCGCCAATACGACGACGCCGCACGGTGTCTACGGCGATCGGTTGATCAGCAACCTGAAGTCGGTGCTCGCTATGCGTCGCTGGCATGCGCATATTTAAACATCGATCGGGACAAGATTCGCGCAACCCGAACAATGCGGGAGGCGATTAGAAACGCCGGCATTGAAGAAGTTGCTTTTTGGTCCTTTGTACCTCTAAACAGAGCCTTGGCGTTTGAGGACGATGAGATCGGAGACGCATTCGCAGTAACGAAAATAACGCCGAATCATTTACGGTACTTTGTGCGGGCCAATCTGTACGAGTATCGTGGTGAACAGGAAACCGCGTTGATTTACTTCGACTCACTTCGAGTCACCTTGGAGACAAGAATAGAGGCGGAGAAAAGCCTGACCCGGCTGAGTGAACTGAACTACGGGCTTCTCGGCATTTCTTACGCCGCATTAGGACAAAAAGACGACGCGATCAGGGCAGGACGTCGCGCCGTTGAGCAATTCCCCCTGTCGGAGGACGCACTATTCGGTTTTATTGTGCTGGAACGCATGTCCGAAATCTACCTCAGGGTCGGCGAGTATGAGGCGGCCATCGATCAACTGGAGATCCTTTTGTCTGTCCCTTCAAATATGTCCGCCGGAATCCTGTTGTACGATCCGTTGTGGGATCCGCTGAGAGATAATCCACGTTTTCAGGCATTGATCGAGACGGGCCCTTGATGGAACAATCAATACAGGTGGACCACCGGAGGTTATTGGACCCTTGATCGGCGAGACTGTTTCCCACTACAAAATCACGGCAAAGCTCGGCCAGGGCGGCATGGGTGTGGTGTACCAGGCTGAGAACACACGCCTCAAGCAGCTGATGGCGTTGAAGTTTCTGCCCGCCGAGCTGTCGGCCGACAACGACGCCAAAACCCGGTTTGTCCACGAAGCCCAGGCCGCTTCGTCCCTCAAACACAACCACGTCTGCACCATCCACGACATCGATCAGACCGAAGACGGCCGCCTGTTCATCTGCATGGACCTCTACGAAGGCGGTTCGCTGCGAGAGCTGATGCAGTCGGGGGCCATGGACGTGGACTCGGCGCTCAAGCTGTCCGCCCAGGTGGCCGACGGTTTGTCCGCCGCGCATGAGGCGGGCATCACTCACCGCGATGTCAAACCGGCCAACATACTGCTCACCAGAGACGGCGATGCGAAGATCGCCGATTTCGGTCTGGCAAAGCTGGCCGGAAGGACGCGGGTGACCAAATCGGGATCAACGCTGGGCACCACCGTGTACATGTCGCCCGAACAGACACAGGGCGCCGACGTCGACCACAGGTCCGACATCTGGTCACTGGGTGTGATGCTCTATCACATGCTCACCGGAAAGCTGCCATTCCACGCCGACCATGAGGCGGCCATCGCTTACAGCATCGTCAACGCCGACCCCACACCGATGTCGATCCACCGGGTGGACCTGCCCGCGGGACTGCAAACGGTGATCGACCGCTGCCTGGTCAAGAAGCCCGCGGACCGGTACCAGTCGGCGGCCGAACTTCGCGACGACCTGAAGGCGCTACGATCGAGCGACGGAAGCTCCAGCTCGTCGAAGACCGGGA
>CAYUDF010000790.1:0-2091 GCA_964443465.1 uncultured bacterium | reverse complement strand
CGGCCGGAGCCGCGGGGGTCGGAGGCGCCGTGGAGGCGTCCGTTTTCGATGAGGATGGCCTGGACGCGGCCGATCGGTGTTCTGATCTGCAGCTTGTGCCCCATTTCCAGAAGCTCGTCGATGACGTCCGGGGTTAACGCACCGTTCTCAATGAATATCCGGTCCGGTAGATACTGCTCGTGGAATCGCTTCGCGGCGACGGCGTCGAAGAGGGGCATTCCGTGGTCGACCACGTTGAGGATCACCTGCAGTACCGACGTCGGTATCGTGGAGCCCCCCGGTGAACCCAGCACCAGAAACAGTTCCTCGTCTTTGTACACAAAAGTCGGTGTCATCGAGCTGAGCATCCGCTTGCCCGGTTCGATCGCGTTGGCCTCACTGCCCACCAGCCCGTACAGATTTGGGACACCCGGTTTGATCGAAAAATCATCCATCTCGTTGTTCAGCAGAAATCCCGCTCCCTTCACCACCACACCCGATCCAAACGATCCATTCAGCGTGTAGGTGTTGGCCACCGCGTTCCCCCACCGGTCAACAATAGAATAGTGCGTTGTCTCCTCCGACATTCCGCCTTTTTTTGCCCCGAGCATGTCCACCGATTCCAGTTTCGACAGTTTCAGTATTTTCCGCGGAGAAACAAGTTGCGCCAGTCGGGCGGCCGTTTCTTTTGACACCAGTTGTTCCCATGGGCTGGCGTAAAAGTCCAGATCGCCCAGGTACAACGCACGACCGCGGTAGGCGATCTTTTCCAGCTCCGATAGCAAGTGAACGTAGTCGGCGCTTCCCCGGTCAAACCGCCACTCTTTGTGCGAATCGAGCATCTGGAGGATCAAAGCGAGTATGATTCCGCCGGAAGACGGTAACGGCGCGCTGGTGATGTCCAGTCCCCGGTAGCGGAATCTTACCGGTTCGCGTGGAATCGGGTGATAAGCAGCGAGGTCTTCCGCTGTGATCAGGCCGCCACCCCGCCGCATTTCTTCGACCAGAAGATCAGCCGTTTCACCAGCGTAGAAATCCCGCCAGTCCGCCGCGATCCGCTCCAGCGTGGCAGCCAGGTCGGTCTGAACCAGGTGATCGCCAGCCTTATAGCCGGGTGCAACAAATATACGGCGTGATTCTTCGGACGTTTCCAGGAGTGCACGCTTGCTTGTTAAACCCGCGGCGAGTGAGGGAGATACAACAAAACCCTTACGGGCCAGTAAAACGGCGGGCTCGAGCAGCGTTTTCCACGGCAGGGTACCGAATGCCTGGTGGGCGTAGGCCAGGCCGTAGACCGTTCCGGGCACGCCGGCAGCAAGGTGGCCCCTTGTGCTCAGCCCGGAAATTACTTTTGATTCCCCGTCCAGATACATGTCGCGCGAGACCCCCGACGGCGCCCGCTCGCGGTAATCAACGAACTTTTCCTGTCCGTCGGCCAACCGGATCAACATCAGGCCACCACCACCGATATTGCCCGCGCGCGGCAGCGTGACCGCCAGGGCAAAACCGACAGCGACGGCGGCATCCACCGCGTTGCCACCCGCTTTTAAAATCTGGTTACCAACGGCGCTGGCAATCGAATCGGCACTAACAACCATCGCGTTGGAAGCGACAATATCAGTTCCGGTAATAGTGGGGGGAGTTGTTGCAGAAACAGGGCTTGAGACAGATAACAAAACACAAACCGCCACCGCGGCAATACGCGGCAGACCGGGAAAACTGGTTTCCTGCATGAATCGTCTCTCTCGTGGAGGGCAAGGGGCGGACACGCCGCCGGATCAGCTGCCTCAGGTAGGCCCGCAATCGTTGGATGATGACCAGCAATCGGGGCGCGAGTCACCTTTTCCCGTCGCGAACCTGCTGAGAATCACCTCGGCGGATGTTCCACAACGGGGGCAGGCCAGAGGTTCCTCCCGCTGGGTCATTGTTCTGAGCTCCGAGGTAACTTCGCCGCATTTCGGGCACTTGTATTCGTATATCGGCATAATTCGTTGCCACCTCCGGTCACTAATCGCAACCGGGTTTGTTGCTTCCCTGCTTGTTGTTATCATCCGCGGACCCGACCGGGCCATAATCGACGCCTCAGGTACCGCGGAAACCGGCTTTGCGCAT
>CAYUDF010000789.1:0-2093 GCA_964443465.1 uncultured bacterium | reverse complement strand
GACGCATCTGCTTCTCCCGGCCGTATAACGGCCCGCCCCTGGACTTCAGAATCGTAATGTTTGTAAATCGAATCCTTCGTCGCGATGTTGTGCGACGATAACAGTTTCAAAAAAGCCTCGCGGGTTCCGTCCACACCGCCGGCACGTTCCAGGCCATGGGTAGGAAGCGCACGCTTTTGTTCCCGTGCTTCGCGCTCGTAGAGAATACCCGTTGTGATCGCCTCGACATCGGCGTCGCTCACCAGTCGCCCTCCGTGGGCGATCTTGAACCGCTTGTCTGCGGTCACTTCGCCGATCACAAACGCGCCGGCGCCGGTGTACAGGTTAGGAAGCTCAAAAAATTCGTTAAAAATCTCCAGGACGTTGTCCACCAGGCGGGTGGGCACGGCCAGCATAAACCGCTCCTGCGTCTCCGAGCAGGAGATCACCTCCGGCGGCATGTCTGAGAAGGCGCAGTTGACACGGTCGAGATCGATGGACGCGCCCAGGCCCGCTGCCTCGGCCATTTCGGAACTGGCGCACGCGATTCCGCCGGCGCCAAGGTCCTTGAATCCGATTGCGATCCCGTCTTGATCCGCCCAGCGGAGCATTTCCTTGATCGCTTCCGCCAGAACACGCTTAAGGAAGGGATCCGGTTCCTGGACGGCACCCTGCCGCTCGACGGCCTCATCCTCGCTGAGGCGCTCGGAAGCGAAGGTTGCGCCACCGAAACCGGAAGCATCGGTGGGTTTGCCGATCAGTACCATGGAATAGGGTTCTTCTTTTGCTTCCTGCGGTACACGGCTGCGAATAATCTTGTCTTCTTCGACCAGACCAAGCGCAACCACATTAACCAGGCAATTGTCGTCGTAACTGGCGTCAAAATATGTATCGCCGCCGTAGTTGGGCACTCCGAGGGCGTTGCCGTACTGGGCGATACCGTCGACAACTCCCCACACGATATCCCTGACACGGGCCGCGTTGGGACCGGAGGGGTCACCGAATCTCAGCGGATCCAGAACTCCGATCACATCGGCGCCCATGCAGTACACGTCGCGGACGATACCACCGATGCCCGTCGCCGCGCCTTCGACCGGCAGAACCTGCGAAGGGTGGTTGTGGCTTTCGTGGGCCATCACCACACACCAGCTCTTGCCTCCGATGTCGGCGAAACGGATGATACCGGCGTCTTCACCCGGTCCGAGCACCACGTTCGGTCCTTCGGTGAGAAGATACTCCCCCAGGACGGTGCGCGAACTTTTGTAGGAGCAGTGCTCGCTCCACATGGTATTGAAGATGTGGAGTTCCACAAGCGTCGGCTGACGGCCAAGCAGGTTGCAGACACGACTGAACTCGTCTGTGGTCAGACTGATATTGTGGGACTTCAACAGCCGCTCGAGAGCGGGCCGGTCGGCAGGATCACAGGTAACTAGGTCTTCGGGCCTGAATGCTGTCATGAGGGTTGATTTGAGGATAAATGTTCATATTACGTATACTCCGGAAATACGGGCGCCGCAGCGGTTGAGCCGCGGCGCTTTTCCGGACTATATATGATCCAGTAGAATTAGACAAGTCTTTCGAATATGACATCAACTTCTTTGACGAAGTTGTCCATCGAAAAGATCTCACGCAGCTTTTCTTCGCCGACCCGGCCGGTGATACCCTCTCTGGCGCGCACTGTCTCCTCGAACGGTTTGCCGGTCTCCCACGTCTCCATGGCAGCGCCCTGGACCAGATCGTAGGCTTCCTCGCGGGAGAATCCCTCCCGGGCAAGCTCCAGCAACAGCTTCTGGGAAAACACCAGACCGTGGGTCATGTCGATGTTTTTCCGCATGTTCTCGGGGTAGATGAGCAAATTTTCGATGAGCCGGGTCCACTTGGTCAGCATGTAGTGCATCGTGATGGTGGCGTCGGGAAAGATGATCCGTTCCACCGACGAATGGCTGATGTCGCGTTCGTGCCACAAGGCGACGTTTTCCATGGCCGTCATTGCGTAACCGCGCATCAGGCGGGCCATGCCGGTCATCCGCTCGCTCAAAATGGGGTTGCGCTTGTGGGGCATGGAAGAGCTGCCTTTCTGGCCTTTCTTGAAAAACTCCTCGACATCGAGAACT
>CAYUDF010000788.1:0-2098 GCA_964443465.1 uncultured bacterium | reverse complement strand
ATCCCAACCCGGTTACGGGCGGCATCGTACACGCGAGGGTGACGTTAAACGCCGCAGCCGACGTGCTGGTCGAAGTCTATAACGCCGAGGGCGAACGGGCGTTTGAACGCACTGTCAGCGCCAATCCTTCGGGTTTGGTCGACACGCCTCTGGACGAAGCGATAGACGTCAGCGGGATGAAAAGCGGCGTATATTTTATGAGATTGCAGATAACCAGCAGCGGCGGAACCGAAAAACTGGTCAAGCCGTTTGCGATCCGGCGGTAAAAAGGAGCAGTCATGTTCAAGACAAACAGCAAAACGGAGAGCCCCGGAGTGGAGCGCGTTCGGTTGCTCCTTATGGTGGTGATGGTGTCGATCGCCGTTTTCTGCCTGATGCCTGGACAACAGGCCCTCGCGGCCGATCCCGGCGACGCCGGGGCGTTGTTTTTACGCGTCGGTATGGGCGCCCGGGCATCCGCCATGGGTGAAGGATTTACGGCGGTCGCCGAAGATGCGTCGTCCGTATTCTGGAATCCCGCCGCGATGGCGGCCGTCCTGAACACCAATGTGATGTTTGCCCACAGCGAATCGTTTCTTTCATCCCGTCTGGAGCAACTCGCGCTCACGCACGAAACGGATTACGGCACCATTGGTCTCATGTTCACGGGACAGTACATGGACAAGATGGAACGCCGGGAAGACGAGCCGTCCGCCATACCACTGGGAGAGTTTTCGGTCTACGACGTCGCTTTTTCCGTCGGCTTTGCCCGGTACCTGCTGCCGAACCTGGCGCTGGGTGCGACCGTAAAACCTGTGTACCAGCGCATCGACGAAAAATCATCCGCGGGTCTTGCCTTTGATATCGGTATTTATCATGTCTCGCGCATCGAGGGGTTGCGCCTGGCAGCCGTCGCGCTCAACGTGGGAACACCGATGAAATTTGTGGAAGAGGAATACGCGTTGCCGCGTTCGGTCAAGATCGGGGGCAGCTACGAACACTCCGTGAATCCGCTTCGCGGGCAGGTGCTCTTCACATTTGATGGCGTATTTATCAACGACGGTGACCCGAAGCAGCACCTGGGCGCCGAGTACATGTACCGCAGGACACTCGCTTTGCGAGCCGGCTATAAAGGCGGATACGATTCGTACGGTGGGACGTTCGGCGCGGGAGTCCGCTATAACAAGCTGGATGTTGACTATGCGTTTTTACTGGTGAAAAACGATCTTGGGGACAGCCACAGGATCAGCGTGTCATTTCGTCCGTGAAATGCCCCTGGGTCAGTTCGCCGTTTCTCAACCTGCCGTAAGTAAAGTTTGCTATCCAGTCTCCGACGATCATGAAATCACGCCCGTCGCGAACGTCGTGAACGGGTGAGTGGACGTGCCCCATAATAAAGATATCATTGCCACGCGAAAAAAATCCGGTATGAGCCTCATCGGCCATCGTTGCCGCACGCTTTTTCTGTGACGCGGAGCTCATCTTGCGGCTGCCCACGGAGACTCCCCGGGCGATCGAATCCATGATATCGGGGTGAATCCACTTGGCGGCGCCGATCACGAACCGGTTACGGATGATTGTCTTGAGGACTTTGTATCCGTAGTCCCGCGGTATGATCAGGTCGCCGTGGACACAGACTAGTTTCCGGCCCTGCGCCGAAAACAGAATCTCGTCGATGTGCATTGTGATATCGAGATTGTGGGTAAGAAAATCTCCGGTCCAGTAGTCGTGGTTACCCCCGAGAAAATGGAGCGCGATATTCCGCTCCCGGCAGCGCCGGAGCGCGAAATACAGGTCGAAATACCGCTTGGTCACGACCGTCTGGTATTCGAAATAAAAATCAAATATATCGCCCAGGAGGAACAGAGTGCAGCCGGCAGGAAGTTGGTCGAGGAATCGAATAAATCGGCCTCTGCGCTCGGCTTCACCCGGATTTTGCAGGGTTTGGAAGTGGGTATCCGCCACGAACCAGATATCCAGATCCTCAATTTCCGTGAAATTTGTCATGTTTTGACCCGAAAAACGGCGTTCCAACCGACAATTTAGTATTAATTAGAGGATTAACACCCGGTTGGCATCTTTATTGTTAGGTGATACATGGATCGACCGATATCTAGTA
>CAYUDF010000787.1:0-2107 GCA_964443465.1 uncultured bacterium | reverse complement strand
GCCAGTCCAGCTTCATGCCCCTTTTACAGACGCGGCAGCGCGCCGGGTAACGGGTCTCGCCGCGAAAAGATTTTGTCTGGTGTCCACACCACGGGCAGCAGATCATCCGCTCCGATACAGGGCCGCCGCACTTGCTGCATTCCAGTGTGGTTTCGAGGGTTTTACCGTACAGACGCTTGAATTCCTTGAACTGCACCTGCCGCCATTCGCCCGCTCCGTTGGTGGTCGGCCGTTTCGCGCGCCGTCGAGTTGTTCGGCGGTGGGCGTTTTTTCGAATGCGCTCAAAAGCGGCGAGCATTTCGCCGGCGTTTGCGTATCGTTTGCGGGCGTCCAGGTTCATCGCGCGTTTGATCACGTTGATGAAGTCGTCGTTGGCCTTGCGCTTGAGGATGTCGTGCCCCGGCGGCGGCCACTCAAACGGCCACTCCGGAAGCCTGTTGGTGAGCATCTGGTATATGACCAGTCCCATCGAAAAAACATCCGAACGAAGCGACGGTTTGCCGAGGGCCTGTTCTGGCGCAACATAACCGACCGTTCCCGACCCGGACGCGCTGACCGTGCGCGTGGCGATCTTGGCGATGCCGAAATCGGCTAGTTTCAGCTGGTTGCCCGGAAAAAGAATCAGGTTTTCCGGTTTGATGTCGCAATGCATCACCCGTTTGCGATGTGCGTACGCGACGCCGTCCAGCATCTGGTGTGTGTAGCTCAGTGCGGAATCGAACGTGAGCCGGTGCGACAGTTTGTCGGCCAGGGTGCCTTCGCCCAGCGAATACACAATAAAAAACTGCCCCGAGATGTAGTTGGCGTTTTTGATGCGCAGAATATTCGGGTGGTCCAGCTTTGCCGTCAGCCTGACTTCGTGCAGACAGTCGTCGAGCGTTTTGTCGACCAGCAAAGTCCGGTGGGGAATCTTGATCGCAACCGGGATCCCCTCGATCGTATCATACGCGCGGTACACATCGGCAAAACCGCCTTCGGCGATCTTCCGCTGGATTTTATACTTTCCGAATTTCTGCCTGGGTTTCAGTTTCATTGCTTCAAATCGTGAATGTCGGATGTGGCGCGTTTTAATACTGGTGAATATATAAACTGGATCGGCTGATTAGACAAGCGCGATAACAAGCTGATTTGGAGGTTAGGTACCCGTGCGGATTATCCGGTCCGGATATTCGAGATATTACTCCCGCTGTTTGGCAAACTTGGCCATGTGTCTCTGACCGAATACTCTCTCGGGCCGCTTCGCGGCACCTCGCTCATTGATATACCGAAGGTGCTCGGCCTCAAGTTTGTTATGCGCCGCGCAGAGCAGCCTGAGATTCCTGATCGAGTGATCGCCGCCGTGGGCAAATGCTCTCTCGTCGTGATGGATCTCCAGATCCCAGGTCGAATCGCAGCGGCCGCTTTGCGGCACCTCGCACATTATAGCACTGCGGGAGCTCGGTTTCCTGTCTGTGCCAATATAAGTACACCGACTTTTGTCTCAATTATATACAGCGTCGCGGGTGGCCGGACTGATATACCGTGATGTTTCGCTTGATTCGGGGGGCTTTTTCGAAGATTGCTTTTTCTTACTAGCTCGACGTTCAGCTCGCCTTTCCGGATCTTTCCGGTCGAGAAACATCTCCGTCAGCTCTTCGACGAGAGTCTCCAGGTTCACGCCGTTGGGGTGCTTTCCTGACAGCAGAGATTTGCATTTCTCGATTTTGGCGTTCAATTCTTCGCTTACCGCAAAGCTGTACTGATATTTCTTTTCGCATGTCTCGTCGTCCGGGGAACTGCAAGGTTTTTTGCCGCCACCCTGCTTGCAATCTTGATCTTGCGCTGTTCGAGCAATCGAAAAACTTCGGGAAACTGCCTTGCACATCGGGCGGCGCGAATTCGACGAACGGCCGTGGACTCTGAAAACCCAAGCGAATCAACGCAGTATTTGTATAAACTCGAATAGCCGTACTTGAGATGAAGCCTGCGGTCTTCAACCTCAAGCAGGTGAGGCAGAATTTCCAGGGCGAGCTTGTGTTCCTGTTTGACGAGCTTGTTCAGTTGGTTAAGTAGACTATTATCCGAAAGACATTTTAGAGATTTCAAGGCGGGACCTCCCAAGGTCGAG
>CAYUDF010000786.1:0-2107 GCA_964443465.1 uncultured bacterium | reverse complement strand
AGCAACCGGGTCACAAATCCGAGCAGACGCGGCGTGTGGCGGCGGTAAAGTGTGCGGAAAGCGGCTTCGCTTCCGCGCTCGAGCACCGCGGCCGCCAGGTCATTGTCGGTACCAACAATAGCGGGCTGGGTTTCCATCTCATTAAGTGAGTCGTTCTAAAGGTTAAAAACGTTGAATAATAATATCTCTACGAAATACAGACGCGGAAGGTCGAGAAAATCTGTGTCGGTGAGAGTCTGGTGGGGGCAAATCTATGTAAGCCGTTTAAGCAGAAAGGAATAGCGCGTATCGACCCGAATTGGCGCCAGGTCGGGGTCGGTCTCGACCCACTGCGGGTGGGCGAAACCGTTGTCGATCGCCAGGTCAAGACATTCGAAACACCGGTCGATCTCTCCCATGATGCTGAACAGGCAGGCGGCATTGTATAACGTGGCGGGGTCATCCGGGCCGAGCTCCATGGCCCGTTCGTTCCAGCGAAGGGCCTCGTGCCTCGCGCCCAGGGCATCCTGGGCGTGGGCCCCCAGGTACCACGCACGGGCATCTTCGGGATGAAACTCCAGATGTCGTTCGGCGGCCGATAACCCGCGCTGAAATGATTCGGTCATGCGCTCGGGTTGGTCCAGACCTCGGTAGGTATCGGCGGCCAGAATCGGCGCCTGGTAATCCTCCGGCCGGACCGCGCTCGCTTTATCAAACAGTTCGGCAGCCTGTTCCAGGTCGCCGTTCGAGCGGCACGTCCGCGCATAAAAATAATAGGTCTCAAAAAGCCCGGGAGAAAGTTCGATCGCTTTTTCGAATTCCTTAACGGCGTCCTCGTAGCGCCCGTCAGTGGAGATTGCCAGGCCGTATGACGCATGCGCCTCGGCCAGGTCGCTGTCCAGTTCGAGCGCCTTTCGGCTGGCCGTCAGGGCGTTCTCAACGTTTGTCCGGTCGGCGTCATAATACACCTGGATCATGGAATAACAGTCGGCCAGCCCGCAGTACGCCAGCGCAAAACTGGAGTCCCTGATAATCGCGCTGGTAAACATGTTTCGCGCGTACTCCAGGCCTTTCTGGCCCAGGCTGTGAAAGTACCGGCGCCCGCGCACATAAAACTCGTACGCGTCCAGGTTGGTTGTGTGCACCTTCGAAAGCGCTTTCTTTTCGCGATCGGTCAGTTCGATTTTCAGCGCGTCGACGATACTCCGGCCGATCTCGTCCTGGATGGTGAATACGTCCTGCAGATCCCTGTCGAATCGTTCCGACCACAGGTGATAACCGTCGCTCGCCTTGATCAGCTGCGCGGTGATTCTGAGCCGGTCACCCGCCTTGCGCACGCTGCCCTCGACGATGGTGTCGACTCCCAGTTTGTTTCCAATTTCCCTGATATCCAGACCTGTATCACGCAGCGCGAAGGATGACGTGCGCGACGCCACCTGCAGCCCATGGACGTGGGAAAGACTGGTAATAATGTCTTCGGCGATACCGTCGCAGAAATGGTCCTGTTCCTGGTCGGAGCTCATATTGGCAAAAGGAAGAACGGCGACGGATGGACCGCTGCCGCGCTCGAGACTTGTCTCGCCCTGAAGCGCGCGTTTCGCCAGGTCGAGATCGGCGAGCATCTGATTGGCATTTTGATAACGTTCGTCCGGATTTTTTTTGAGTGCACGGTTGACAATATCAACAACGAGGTCCGGCAGGTTCGAATCCAGTTCGGATAAAGGCGGCGGATCCTGATTGACGATCTGGTAGGTCAGCGCCGATTCGTAGGTCCCGTCAAACGGCAGCCGCCCGCTCAGCATCTGGTATAAACAAACACCAAGCGACCAGATATCGGTTCTGTGGTCAAACGGCGTTCGGCCGGCCTGTTCCGGCGACATGTAGGGCAAGGTGCCCGCCTTCACCCGTTTTCCAAGGTGCTCCTGACCCGACAGTTCGGCGATTCCGAAATCCAGGATTGTCACCCGCCCGCTTTCGTCGACGATCACGTTCCCGCACTTGATATCCCTGTGAACAATATCGTGTTCGTGGGCTGCCTCCAGCCCCCGGGCGATCTGCAAAGCGATATCGAGCGCCCGTTCGGGTTCGAGCGGATCGCCGGCCACCAGTTGGTCCAGCCGTTTGCCCG
>CAYUDF010000785.1:0-2112 GCA_964443465.1 uncultured bacterium | reverse complement strand
CGGTGGGCACGGCCCCCGGCCCGACTTCGTCGTGGAAGACGGTCACGTCCCCGACATCCGAACATTTTCTGGGAGCGTGGGGTTCCGCGGGCGACGATGTGTTCACCGTGGGCGCCAATGGCGTCATTGTCCATTTTAACGGCACCAGCTGGGCGACTCAGTCCAGTCTGACACTGGAAGATCTGAATGGTGTGTGGGGCACGGCCGACGACAATGTAATAACCGTCGGTGACGCCGGAGTTGTCCGTCTGTACAACGGGACATCGTGGAGCGCGATGACGAATTCTAACTCCGAAGACTTGAACTCTATCTGGGGATCCGCGGCAGACGACATATACGCGGTGGGTTCAAATGGCGTTATTCGCCGGTTTACGGGGAGCAGTTCCTGGGGTGGTCTGAGAAGCATTACAATCCGGGAACAATCCGGGGTTTGGGGCAGCGCGGCCGATGACATCGTCACAGTGGGCGAGACTTCGACCATTTTTCACTACGATACGGCCGACTGGGTATTCGGGAGTAACTCGGCGGTCGAATTTCTTCAGACGGCCGACCGCAGAGGGATCCGCAAACCCACGTCGTCCGATCCGCTTTTGCTCGCGTTTCTGGCAATTAAGGACATAACCGAAGACAGAACCGTGCTGGATTTTGATATCACACCTCTGGGGACAACCTTTCAATCAGCGTGGCTGGATCTTTCGCTCCAGAACCTGGACGACGGGGGCACGCCGGGGAATATCGATGTTTATCGATACGAAGGAGACGGAACCATCGTCGCTGACGAATTTTATTCGGGATCGTTTACAACACAGTTCCCCTTTAATGATGCGAACGGCGTAACGAGTGCATTACTGACGACGGCACTTCAAAACGGGATAGATTTTAACTGGGACTATCTTGCTCTCAGAATGTCGACAAACACAACCGACAGGTACAATCTTCCGTATAGCAGCTACGGAGCGTATCCAACACTCATCGTCGTCAACGCTCCGTCTCCACCCAATTTGAATTCCGTGTGGGGAAGCGCGGATGACGACGTATTTGCAGTTGGAAACCCCGGCAAGATACTCCACTACGACGGCACAGACTGGTCGTCGATGACAAGTGGTACCAACGTGTCCCTGAACGCGGTATGGGGAACGTCCGGCAGTGACGTTTTCGCGGTTGGCGACGACGGCACAGTTCTGCATTACAACGGTTCGTCTTGGGGCGCACAAACCAGCGGGACCACGGAAAATTTGAACGCCCTGTGGGGGAGCGCTGGCAATAACGTGTATGCGTTTGGAGAGAACGGCACCATACTAAAATACGGACCGTGATTGGACCGCTACCCAGTTCCCAGGGCGGTGGTGATACCGAGTAATGGAAGCCGGCCGGATCCCGACAGGGGTTCGGCCGGTTTTTTCATCTGCGACGACTTCGTTGTCGGCACCAGCCGGAACGTGCGGTCCCGGAGACACACCGACAGGCTAAGCCGGTAATCGAGGTTGAGTGGAACGGCCGATTCGAACGCGGTCAGGATCTGATCCAGCACGTCGGGGCGTGCCCTCAGGTCGTACAGCTGTTTGACGGTCAGCTCGACGGTCAGATCAAACCGGGCGGCCAGCTCGGCGGCGGCGTCTCCGAGGATAAACTTCTGGCCAAGCGCGCACCGGCGTTGGGACCCCAGCCTGGCGCCATGACCATTGGTATCCCACGCGCGGGCGTGTGACACTTTTCCCGTCGACAATATCTCACGCGCGGTCAGAGACTCCGCTTTGTTGCGAGCGAGCATGACATTAAATGCCAGCTGTACGATGGTATTGAGGCAATCGGCCTGGGAAGATACGGCGTGCGCCCCCGACAGGATATATTTGTCGATCGTTCTCTTGGCCAGGTAGTGGAAAAATGTAAAACACAGTTGCGTTGCCGGGCTGTTCTCCTGTTTTTCCGCAGCGGTAAAAACCAGATAGTCGCGCCTGAGATAGCTGTTACCGAGCGATTTACGGTCGATTTCCCTGGATCTTTTTTTAGTCCCGACTGTCATGCTCTACTTCGTCTCCAGCACAAACTCGGCGCCAATCGGCGCCCGGTCGTCGACATAACTCTGAATAGTGGCGAGGTGCTGGGGGTCCA
>CAYUDF010000784.1:0-2115 GCA_964443465.1 uncultured bacterium | reverse complement strand
TCCGCCACGACGGCAAAACAATCGGGCAAGGGTACCGTCATGTCTCCAACCGCTTCTGCACCCAGATCATGTCGAAGCTCTTGCCGAACTTTTCGCCCACGTCGCGAAACCGTCCGCATTCTTCGAAACCATTTTTACGGTGAAACTGGATGCTGTCCGGGTTACGCGAGGATATGTGCGCCAGAATGGTGACGATGCCTTTTGCCGCCGCTTCTTTTTCGAATCGTTGCAGGATCAAACCACCGATACCCCGGCGGGTGTGATCCGGGTGGACAAAATACGAAGCACAAGCCGTGCGTCCAAATGACGGGGCGTGATGAAACGAACTGAGAAAACCGAATCCAACCACATCGCCGGTTTCGGATTTTACTACCACGGAAGGATAGCCGCGCGCCATATTCAGAAACACGTCGTAGAATTCGTAGCCGACAGTTTTGTCGTTGTACGCGGCGAAACTGTTTTCGACGAAATGATTGAATACGTCGATGACCGCATTTCGGTGTTTCGCGGTCATTCTGTCCAGTTTGTATTTCACGTTTACTTCGGCAATCGCGCCGTGCGTCTTCCTTCGTTCATACCACCGGCGGGCCGCAACAGGGGGTTTCGGAAAGTAACCGGGCGAGTTTGTTCAGTCCTCGTCTCAGCGATTCGCGATCGTTCGGAGCGCTCAATGACAACCGGACAGCGTTGGGGACATTTCCCCCGGTGGCAAACACGTCGGCCGTCGAAACGGCCACGCCGCGTCGTCGCGCTTCCGTGGCAAACCCCGCGGCATTTTCCCACGCCTCCGGGATCTCCAACCACGCGTGATAACCGCAGTCGCTCGATTTCAAACTGTAACCCGAAAGTAATTCTCGCGCCATGTTGACGCGGATTCTGGCTTCCGCCTTTTTTTGTTTTATAACGGCGTCGGCGGTGCCGTTTTCTATCCAGGTGGCGGCGACCTCCGCCATCAAAGGTGTTGTCATCCAGTGTGTCGCCCACAACGCCTGCGTGAGCTGGTCCACCGCGTCCGGCGGGGCCACCAGATATCCGACACGAAGACCACCGGTCACCACCTTGGAAAATGCGGCAGCGAGATAACTGTTGTCCGGCGCATACGCCGACAGGGGTTGCGGCGGATTGTCCGCAAGCGGGTGATGAATGGCATCTTCGAAGATTGAAATGTTGTAGCGAACCGCGATCCCGGCGATCTCGCGCCGGCGGGAATCGGACATCGTTGCCGTCAACGGATTCTGTATGGTGGGTATGGTAAACAGCGCCTGCGCCCGCCGCAGCTTGCAAGCCGATTCGAAGCTGTCGGGGACGATACCTTCGTCGTCGACGGGCAGAGGAACTAGTTTTATTTCCAGCAGATTGGCCAGCGCTTTGATGCCGGGATAGGTGACTTCTTCAACGAACAGCGATCCCCCCCGGCCGACAACCGAAGTCAGCATCACCGTAAGTGCGTGTTGCGTGCCGGCGCAGACCAGCACGTTTTCCGGGCCGGTCTCAAAACCAAGCTGCGAAACCCACCGCGCGCCCGCTTCCCTGTGACGCGGTATTCCCTGGTTGGGTTGGTACTGCAGCAGTCTTTGCAGGTCCGGCTGGCGGGACAGACGCCGCAGCGTGGCACCAAGATCCGGATCAAGACTGTAGAGCGGGTGTGTAACAGACAGGTCAACCATTCCCGGTTCGCGGGGCCCGAGGTCGGCGCCCTTGTACTCACCGAGACCCGATCCGCCGACAAATGTGCCGCGGCCAATCTCACCCCGCACCAACCCACGTCGCTCCGCCGCCGCATAAGCCCGCGTGACCGTCCCGATCGACACGCCCAGCTGATCGGCCAGGTCCCGCTGCGTCGGCAACTGGTCTCCCGGTTTCAGCCGGCCGGTGTTGATGTCGTCGGCCAGGGCTTCCACAATCGCCGCATAACGAGGCGATTCGGTTTCCATATTCGGCAACCATATTGTCACTGTTACAATATTTATATTGTCACCCTTACATTGTCAATATAAATTATTAGTATATTCAATAACAATTATGACAATTCACGCAAACAAACATGGAACGCCAATAATATCAACAAGATAACATCTAGAAAGGGAGTGATAGAAATGGAAATACTGCACATAT
>CAYUDF010000783.1:0-2117 GCA_964443465.1 uncultured bacterium | reverse complement strand
CGCTTTGCCCCCAGCGCAAGTACCAGCAGATACAGCACCAGCACGGCGGCAAACCCGCTGATCCACGACAGCGCCCTGCTGACAGAAACCAGGCTTTCCCCGCCACCCGTCAGGGTACCCAGCGCGGCCAGCTCCATCACCCACAGCGGGCTGGTAGTTCCAAATGAAATCTCACCGGGATTAAAGCTGTATTCCCCGCGCTCGATGATGTTGTTCGCGTATTGAATATGAATAAAACCGTCGTCAGTGAAACCGTGGCGCAATGGCAGCAGGAAACACAGCAGAATCAAAAATGGAATAGCGAGGTCCAGGCTCTTTCTCATGTTTGTTTACCGGTGACGGTGTCGAGCAGTCCGGCGAGATCGCCGGCAAGAGATTTACGGGAGAACTGGGACAGCGGCGTCAGGTCAAACGGTTCGTCAAGTTTATCCTCCTTGAACGACGCGAAAAGCGAATCAAGAATTTTCGCTATGGTGTGTTCGTCGTCCTGCGGAGCCACGATTCCGCGCCGCAGGTCGGTAATCAACCGTGCGGCTTCCCCGTTGGGAACAAGCGCCAGAACGGGCCGGCGTACGCCGATGTATTCGTACAGCTTTCCCGGTACGATCCCCTTGTAGTCAGGGTTGATGTGTTTAATGAGCAGCAGTATATGAGAGGATGACTCCAGTTGCAACGCCTCTTCGTGTGGCACTGAATCGCGAAATGTTACAACATCCGTCAACTCCAGTTGTTTTACCGCCAACTCGTTTTTGTCTTCACGCGGGCCGACAAACAGTATTTCGAGGTCCGTTCTTGCCGCCGGCCGATTGATCAGAAACCGCCGGACACCGCGAAGAAACGGCACCGACGTTCTGTTTTGCGTCAGCATTCCCGCGTGGGTAATCCTGAACCTGGTTTTATCTCTTTCGACCGTTTCGATAGTGGCCGCTTCAGCGGCGTCGTATCCGTTTGATATGCGCGTGATTCCCGGTGATTTGGGATACTTCTCCCTGATCAACTTCTCGTGCCACCGCGTCGTAACAATTGTGTGCGCCCGTTCGCAGACTTTTCTCTCCAGTCGGGCGTGCAGCCGGGCGTGGACAGCAGTCGGCGGCCTGAGCAGATACAAATTCATCCATGGATCGCGAAAATCGGCGACCCACGGTAACCCCGTGCGGGTCTGAATGTCGCAGGCGATCAAGTGGCTGGTTTCGGGTGGAGACGTCGAATAAATCGCGTCAAAATCCCGATTCTTGACCTCGGACATCGCCGCCCGTTTTGCGTAACGGGTCCAGCCGACGTATGTATCGGGAATCATCACGGTGGAAGCCACTTTGCGCGCCATCGAGAACCAGCGGGACGACCTTTTAACGCCGGAGACCTGCGCATCGGCCGGCCGCGTGCCGGGTTCCGCGGAGTTGTTCCGCCGCCCGCCACGAAACCGCGAGAGCAAACCCTGCGCGCTTTTTGTTTCGGTACGAATCACGCGACAGTCCTGAGGAATCTGGTTGACCAGCCGCTCGTCCCTGATCCAGAAAGCGTCCCCGCGGGGCGCGATAACGGTCGTTTGCCATCCGTATTCGCCCAGATATTTCACAAAACTGAGCGGGCGGTAAACACCACCTCCCGCCATCGGCGGAAAAAACGGAACGATCATCAACAGATGTTTCATATCACCCGCCTCACAATGGATCCGATGACCGATTTGTCCAGATGGCCGAGTAAGTCAGTTTTCTCATTTTCGGTCAGAACGCGGGTAACACGCATCAGAAACCGGAATACAAGCAGGGCCAGAAGAAACAACCCTGATTTCACAAGAAATCCGGTCGGCGAAATCGGAAGTATCCACGCACCGACCAGCAGCGGAGCAAATGCGATACCACACACGAAAGATTTTACTCCACACGCCGTGACAAAACCCGCAGGGACCAGGCGGCGGCTCAGTACGGTAGCCAGAAATATCTGGCAGAGCGACGCAGCGACTTGTGCAAATCCCACGCCGACCAGTCCAAACACACCGCCGAGGACAAACATCAGGCTCAGGTAGGTGACCGCCCAGGCGAGATCGCAGTACAGCGCCTGCCTGACACGGTTACCCGCTTTCATAACGGTTGTGAGCGGCGCCGTCATGGCCGTGA
>CAYUDF010000782.1:0-2123 GCA_964443465.1 uncultured bacterium | reverse complement strand
CCCTTACCCTTCATCGCCTGCCGCGCATTTACAACCAGATTGAGAAAGACCTGGTTTAATTTCCCCGGAAAACACGACAACGAGGGAATCTCGCCGAAGTTTCTGTTTACCGTGATACCGTGCTTGATCTCGTGGTGAATCAGGGTGAGCGTATCCTCGATACCTTCGTTGATATCCACCGACTTCAGTTGGGCCTCGTCGAGCCGGGCAAAACTCCTCAACCGCCGCACAATAGTTGTGACCCGGTCAATTCCGGAACTTATCACGCGGTTGGAGTCGTCTATGACACCAAACAGTTTGTTCAGTTGTTCCAGGTCTACGGGGCCGGATTCGAGATTATCCTTCAGTTTTGATATGGATCTTAAAAGTGTATCGTGCATGCTGCTCACGGCACCGATGGGCGTGTTTATTTCGTGAGCGATACCTGCGACGAGCATACCGAGGGCTGCCATCTTTTCGGACTGGACGAGCTGCGACTGCGTCGTACGCAATTCTTCGTTTTTAAGTTCGAGTTCATCGACAATACCGCGAAAAAGTTCCTCGCTCTCGCGAAGGGCGGCTTCGCTCCTTTTTCGTTCGTCAATATCGTACAACCCGCTGACGAGAACCGGCTCATCGGCCAGCACCGTTCTCGTAGACGAAAGCATCATCCAGATGGGCGATCCGTCAGACTGCTTCATCTCCACTTCGAAGCTCCGGATGTTTCCGTCACGTTTTACGGTGTCAACGATTCGATCCCGGTCCTGTGGGTTGAAATAAAAATCGGGTGAGACCCGGCCAACGAGGTCCTCGACCTCCACGCCCACCAACTGCCCCATAAATTTGTTGGCGTACACGATACACCCGTCGCTCGTTCGGGTCACGATCAGCGGTATTGGCGAAGCCTCGATGATTGTGACCATCCGTTCTTCCGCTTTCGACAGCTCCTCGTTTTTTTGCTCGAGCTCTTCCTGCACACCCAGCAGATCCACGTTGGCTTGAGCCAGCGCTATTGTGTGTTCCTCCAACTCAACGGTCCGTTCGCGTACCTCGCGCTCCATATTCTGGTTGAGGTCGGCCAGTCTGGTGTAAGCGCGCTCCAGTTCTTCCGTCCTTTCTCCGACGGCCTTTTTGAGGTTTTCGCTGTACGATTCCGGCTTTTTTGCCGGGTCCTTACTTTCGTCGGGTTTTTTCATATACTCGTAACTCCTTGTCCTCAGGCACGATAATTGATTTTCTTCTGCGGGGCGGCGGCAACGAGAACAATCAAGTCGATTTTACAGGGATCAAAATCCCGCGTGCACTTGTATAAACCGGATAACCGGGGCTTGAGTCGTAACTTTATATGTTATATCATTGTACGATAACCGTCGTCGAAAATCGACGGCGCACGGCATATTAACACGTATTCCCCGAAATCGCCGCCCCGAACGGGCGGTGATTAAATGATTGTAATACAGGTTTCCAGTTGGAGGATTAGTTTTGAAGCACCTGAAAATAGTTTTGTTACTGGCACTTATATCGGTGTGTATTGTGGCGCAACCGCTTTATGCGTTCAAGCACCCCTTGATTCTGGTCACCGACAGGCAAGCCGACCGGGTTTACTTCATAAATCCTGAGACGCAGAAAAGTATCGGTTCGATCCGTACGGGCAAAGAGCCGAGGGAAATAGCGGTCACTCCCGACGGCCGGACTGCATACATCTCCAATCACAACGACCACCGGAATACAGTGATGGTTCTGGACCTGGTCGAACTGGTGAAGTTGAAAGACATCTCTCCGTCACCCAACGCCAAACCCCACGGGCTGCAAATTTCGTCCGGCGGGGACCGCCTGTACGTAACCACGGAAGCAACCCGGTCCGTAACGGAAATGAGTATTCCGGAAGGAAAAGTGCTACGCAGCTTCAATTTAAATGAGAAACTGGGGCGTTTGCTCGTGCTGTCCCCGGATAACAACCAGATGTATGTCGCCGGCCAGGTCAGTGGCGTTGTGGTCTACGTCGACTTAAAGACAGGCTTGAGGACGGGATCAACAAGGTGCGGGGAAGGAACCGAGGGAATTGGTATTTCCTCCGACGGCGGTGAAGTATGGCTCACCAACCGGCGTGCCGCTTCGCTCACGGTCATCGATACGAAAACAAA
>CAYUDF010000781.1:0-2125 GCA_964443465.1 uncultured bacterium | reverse complement strand
TGCGGTCCGTCGCGTCAACATCCACCTTTTCCAGTAACTGCCAGGTAACCTCCCTCACCTCATCCGCAAGTTCACCTTCCGGGGAGGCCATGAACTCGAACAAGCCTTCGATGAACGGATTATCCTCCCATACACTGAATTCTTTCTTTTTGCCCATGGCTCTAGTCCCGACGTGCTGACTACCGGCTGCGCGCCAGTTTCATCGTCAGTCTTGAATGCTCAATACCGAGCGCAACCCACTCGGCGGTCAACTGCTTGAAGCGCTTGTAGTTGTTGATCTGGCGACGAACATCGCTAACACACTCTCGGCGAATATACTCAGTCCGGCTTTTCATATCAAGCGTATAGCTCAGCTGGTAGTAGGCACCACTCTGCGCCTTGGGATCCTTGTATTGCTGGGTCAGCGATCCGGGTCGCATCTCGCCGATCGCGGCCAGTTCCGCCTTGATTTTACCGATGCGTTTTTCAATCTGTGCAAGTCGTTTCCGGGTCATTTTTGCAGGGCCTTTTGTGGTGATTTGAATTGTAAATATAGCATATATATGCTATGTCTGTGAGTCAATAATAAGACGCACGGGAGTGGCACACAATGCAACTGTGGATCTGCTGGTGGAACGCGATATGGATGCTGCGCCCGGGCTTTTCGCGCCTGTCCACGTTCCTGTGGTTTGCCACCTGCGTGGCAGGTTTGACGGTACGCACGGAACTGCTGGGGGTGACCAGTATCGTGCGCGCCCTGGGATTGGATGGGCGCTTCTATCACCGGTTACTTGCCTACTTTCACAGCTCCGGTGTGCACCTTGACGAGATGTCCGCGCTGTGGGCGAGGGTCGTGCTGCGGCTGTTCCCCGACCCGCTGCGTGTCAATGGCCGGCTGATCATCGTCGGTGATGGAATCAAGGCACCCAAGTGCGGGAAGAAAATGCCTGCCGTTAAACTGCTTCACCAGGAATCGGAGTCCAACACCAAGCCGGAATACATCATGGGGCACTCCCTGCAGGCGGTCTCGGTGCTGGTCCACGCCAGAAAGAGTGTCCTGGCCGTGCCACTGGCCATCCGCATTCACGAGGGTCTGGTGTGGTCCAATCGCGACAAGCGCACGCTACTCGACAAAATGCTCGTCTTACTCCGCATAGTCGATATTCACGAACCGTTCTATTTTGTGGCCGATGCGTACTACGCCAGTCAAAAGATCATCAACGGCCTGCTTGAGGAGGACAATCATCTGGTAACCCGGGTGCGATCCAATGCCGTGGCCTTCGCCCGCTATCACCACCAGGGCCCGAAGAGAAGAGGCCGCCCGAGGCTCTATGGCAAGAAAGTCCAGCTTCGGTCGCTATTCAGCGATGCGTCGGCGATGGAAGCCGCCCCCAGTCCGGTCTATGGCGAGGAGAATGTTACTCTCCAGTATCGGGTCTGTGATCTGCTGTGGCGGCCCGTGGGACGGCTGGTGCGTTTCGTAGTGGTCATCCATCCAAACCGGGGGCGCTGCCTGCTCATGTCCACCGATACCTCCCTGAGTGCCGTGGAAATCATCCGCCTCTACGGTCTGCGCTTCAAAATCGAACACGGCTTCAAACAGGCGGTACGCGTTGTCGGCACCTTTTCCTATCACTTCTGGATGAAGGAGATGAAGCCGCTGCGTCGACGAAATGGCAACCAGTATCTGCACAGGGAGTCAGAAAAATACCGCAAGGCTGTCAAGCGCAAACTCAAGGCCTACCACGCTTTCATTCACGCCGGCGTGGTCTCCCAGGGGTTGCTGCAGTATTTGTCAGCCAGTTGTCCCAGATTGGTCTGGGCCTCGTTCGGGTCCTGGCTACGCACCATTCGCCCCGGAGTCGCACCCTCTGAGTTGGTGGTGGCGACCGCACTTCGCCACTCCCTGCCTGAATTTCTCTTGAATACCGCTCAAACCAATACTTTGGCGAAATTCATTGTCGATCGACAGGACCCAGATAGACTGGATGTTTTCCGGATAGGTTCAGGATGAAAACTCGTCACTCTTGAGTACAGAAGATCGTCCATTCTATTCAAGAATGAGGGATAAGCATCAATATTTGGACAATGAGAGTATTCTCATTTCAGAGAAAACAAAGGACGTGCATTTGAAGTGCCGGCTCAG
>CAYUDF010000780.1:0-2129 GCA_964443465.1 uncultured bacterium | reverse complement strand
GGGCCGGTAAGCGGGGTTTGGAATTTTGGCCACGGAGTAGTGACCGGCTTCCAGGCCATCGAAGCGATAGGTGCCGTCGTTGGCGGTAAACGTGCGCCACGTTTCAATGGGTGATGCCGCTGTCTGCGGAACGTCCCCCATCGACAGGCGGATTTCAACGCCGCCGACGCCGGCTTCTCCGTCGTCCATCACGCCGTCTTCATTGACGTCGTGCCAGACCATTCCGCCGATCGATCCGCCGGTCTCGTCCATGCCCACGTCGATACGTGCGACAAATCCGATCGAAACGCCTTCGCCGACACCAAACAGGACCGTCCGCGGAAAACTGATTTCGTCCGGGGTCCACATGTCGTCGTCGTTTTCGAATTGAAACTGAACCATCGCGCCCGGGCCGTGTTCATCGTTGTCCGGATTCTCCACGGTAACCGAGTCGGGCAGCAGCTGAACGAACGTCAACGTGACCGGTTCGGGGTGTGCCACGGTGCCCTGGTTCTCGACGGTGAAGTCAACCGAAAGGGCACTGAGGCTGTCGACGTAATGAATGTTTGTGCCTCGGATGGCGAACGGTCCGGGTTGGTCCGTTCCGATTCCGGCCGATGCAACGATGTATTCGAAATCGCCGCCGTTCGGATCGATGTCACCTTCCACCAGTGTTGTCAGCGTATTCTGTGTGTTATCGGTGGGTACAACGGTTTCGTCGCTGCAGCCGCTCAATACTGAGAACAGCAGCAGGACTCCAAATACTAAAACACTCAATCTCTTGACCATTCAGGATCGCCTCCCATTTATGCGCGCCGGGAAAATAAGAAACAAGGGGTAGGATTTATGAAATACCGCATTAGTATACAACACCGGATACCCGTTCGCAAGCAAAACAATCATCGTAATCGATTGAATTTATGACAGTTAGATGATAATTATCCGACTTCGTTGTCGTTTACCCCGAATGATGGTTATAATCGGCTTCCAACGGAATTAACCAGGGAGGATCGTCGTGGCAGCATCGAAACAAAAAGTGTGGATTTGTCAGGTCTGTGGATACGAACACACGGGTGACGGCCCACCGGATGAGTGCCCCGTCTGCGGTGTCGGCCCCGACCAGTTCGAACTCCAGGAGACAACGCAGGCCGAACCGGCGGCCTCCGAAACCACCTCGTCCCCTGCCGGGACCCCGGGCGACGACGAGTACCTCGCCGAATGGTCACGCCCTTCCGACAGCTTTGAGTCGAAGTACGCGCGTATGGCCGAACTGGCCCAAACCGGCCAGAGCTCTTCATCACCGATGCGCACCCAGAGGTCTTTTCCCGACTGGGATACGGTACTGTTTCGCGGGGCCCAACTGGCGCGAATGCCGCTCAATGAAGATGTCGAAGTCGAGACCCGAACCGTCATTGGAAAAACGGCGAAACACCCGCTCGAAATATCGATCCCCTTTTATGTGTCACACATGTCGTACGGCGCGCTGTCACGCGAGGCCAAGATCGCGCTTGCGACCGGTGCAAAAGAAATCGGCACGGTGATGTGTTCGGGTGAAGGTGGCCTTCTGCCCGAAGAACGGCAGGCGGCCGGATTGTACATATACGAGTTGGGGACGGCTGCGTTTTCACACAAGGACGACGCTATCAAACAAGCCGACGCGATCGAAATCAAGATCGGCCAGGCGGCCAAACCGGGCCTCGGCGGTTACCTGCCCCCGGAAAAAGCGACCGAAGAGATCGCGGCCATCCGCGAGATCCCGCCGGGCCAGGGTTACCACTCCCCCGGCCGGCACGCGGGCATCAACAGCCCGGAAGACCTCCAGATCCGCGTCGCCGAGTTGAAAGAGCAAACGGGCGGGAAACCGGTGGGTATCAAGTTCACCGCCGGCCACATCGAAGCCGACCTGGCGGTGGCGCTGTCGGCAAATCCGGATTTTATCACGATCGATTGTCGCGGGGGCGGCACCGGCGCGGCGCCCGATTTTGTGAAAGACCATGTCTGCCTGCCGCCGATTTTTGCACTCCACCGCGCGCGCAAGTACCTCGACACTACGGGCAGCGCGGTGACGCTGTGTATAACGGGAGGATTCAGGGATAGCACCGACATCGCCAAGGCGCTGGCAATGGGCGCCGACGCGGTGGCGATGGCAA
>CAYUDF010000779.1:0-2132 GCA_964443465.1 uncultured bacterium | reverse complement strand
CAGCGTGGAGTCAAAACGGGAAGACGTCGCTCGCCGTCCCGTACTACGTGCTGATACCCTGCACGGCTGGGGCCGACGACGTGGTCGCCACCGTCAAAACCGGCTCTCCCACCAAGAGTGTGACGGTGTCACCCGACGGCGCGCTGGGATACGCCGTCTCGCCGGCGGCCGATCTTGTGATCCCGTTTGATCTCCGGACGTTCTCGAGACTTCCGGGTATACCGGTCGGAGATGCGCCGTGGGCACTCACGGTACACCCCAGCGGTTTGAACGCGTATGTCATCAACCGGCTGTCCGGTGATGTGTCGATCATCGACCTCAATCCCGCGTCGCCGGATTACCACACGGTAACGGCTTCGGTTAACGTCGGCAGCTACCCCGTCGACCTGGTGGCCACCAGCGCCGGCGATCGGGTGATTGTGGCAAACGAGTTGTCAAAAGACCTCAGCATTATTGACGCCGACAAGCTGAGTGAGACGTTTAACAATGTGGTCTCCACGGTCAAGACGGGCAAGGTCACCAAAACGGTCACCGTGTCGCCCGACGGCGGGCGCATCTACGTCGGCACCGATGAGGGATATCTCGTCCTGGGATCGCTCGACTACGGAGTGGTTGCTACCGTCAAGACAGGCAAGGCGACAAAGACGGTTACCGTGACACCCGACGGATCGCTGCTCATACTGCTCGACACTTTGGGTGACGTTTATATCTTTGACGTCGCGGAAGGAAGCAACAGAGAAAACCAGGTGGTCGCCACCGTCAAGACGGGCACGGGCGCAAAGAGTGTGACCGTCAGTCCCGACGGGGCGCTGCTCTTCCTGGTTCAGAACGAAGGCAATATCATTCTGGTTCTGGGGCTCGACATCCCGAACTCTGTGTCGGTCATATTACCTCCCGATGCAACCGTTCCGCCGGTCGAACTGCCGCTACTCTATACGCTGACGGCCGGGGAAAACCCGGAGATGGTTGTGTTTGATCCGACGGGGTCGGGCACGTTTTACGTACCCAATTCGGGTGACGAGACCATCACGGTGTTCGGCGAAGCGCCCGAGCCTTCGGGTCCGGCTGTTCTGGCGGGACGCGTCACAGGCAACTGTCCGATTCCCGATACAGGCTTGAACGGCGTCGAGATCGACGTGTTCTCGGTCGAAAACGGGGACATGGTGACCAGCGTGGAAACCGACAGTGCGGGTTACTACGAGTCCGAACTCGATCCGGGAGATTACAACGTGTTGATTGTGACGCCGCTCGGTTTCACGATCGCTTCTGAGGAGTCGCTGATGACGTTGGCGCCCGGCGATACAACACTCGATTTCCCGCTGGAGTGCGAAGAATCGACGCCCGCACCGCGCAAAATGGCCTACTGGAAACACCAGCTTGCCGTCGCAGTCCGCGGTTGGGGGCGGTCGCAGGTCGACGGACCGACGTTGTGCGGTTACCTCGATGAGATTAACACGCATTTCAACAACAACCGTGTGAACCCGGTGATTGTATACGAACCGCCGGAATCGGGAGAATGCGAAGACAAGCTCCAGGTGGCGAAATCCCTGTTCAACTTCTACGGTTATCGAAGGTTTAACGACCGGGCAAAAACGCAGTTCATGGCGTTGTTGTTCAATGTGGCGAGCGGCAAACTCAAAACCCACGACGTCATCACTGAGGACAACAAGAGGGTAACCAAGGCGATTACCTATATCGACAGGCTCATCCATGATGACGACGATTCAAATGACCCGCGGGCACTGAACATCGCGTGGCGGATCAACCGGGGTTATATCATCAGGGCAGATGTGATACCAGACGATATACCCGATATCGCGTACGCTCCGAAGAACTTTAAATTCGGTCTCACACAGAACCACCCGAACCCGTTCAACCCGACGACCACGATCCGCTACGAAGTGGCGAAAACGGTCCACGTCAGCCTGAAGGTGTACGACGTGGCCGGCCGCCTGGTAGCCACTCTGGTCGACGACATGCGCACGCCGGAACGGTACAAGGTGGATTGGCATGGCATGAACAACCACGGGCAGGAAGTCGCGACAGGCGTGTACTTCTACCGCCTCGAAGCGGGCAGTTATGTCAAGACACGCAAGATGGTGCTGCTGAAATGAGAGACACTAATGTCATAC
>CAYUDF010000778.1:0-2136 GCA_964443465.1 uncultured bacterium | reverse complement strand
GTGTCGAACCCGTGCAACTGGAGCAGCTGCTCCATCCGATGATCGACCCCGACGTGACCGCCAAGCCGGTCGCCAAGGGCCTGC
Organism: uncultured bacterium; assembly: GCA_964443465.1. GTDB lineage: Bacteria > Krumholzibacteriota > Krumholzibacteriia > WVZY01 > JAKEHA01 > CAYUDF01. The sequence continues at coordinate 2,052 of CAYUDF010000778.1, read as the reverse complement.
CCGCGTCACCGGGCGCCGCGTCGGGCAAGATCGTTTTTTCGGTGGCCGACGCCGTACGGCGCGTCTCCGACGGAGACGAAGTGATCCTGGTCCGCACCGAAACCTCGCCCGAAGACATCGAAGGCATGAAAGTGTCCCGCGCGATCCTCACCACCCGTGGCGGTATGACGTCGCACGCCGCTGTTGTTGCGAGGGGCATGGGCAAGTGTTGCGTGGTGGGTTGTACGGAGATGGTCATCGATTATAACAAACAGATTTTCACAGTCAGTGGCAAAACCTTCAAGGCGGGAGACGAGATTACGCTCGAAGGTACTTCCGGCTCCGTGTATGAAGGCACGCTGGCCACAGTCGAACCGGAACTGGATGACTTTTTCCGCCAGTTCATGGTGTGGGTGGACAAGTTCCGCACGCTGGGCGTACGGACCAACGCCGACACCCCGACGGATTCGGCGACGGCCCGTTCGTTCGGGGCGGAAGGCATCGGCCTGTGCCGCACCGAGCACATGTTTTTTGGCGAAGAGCGGATCGACGTCGTACGGCAGATGATTATTGCCGAGACGACCGAACAACGTAAAGAAGCGCTCAAGAAGATCCTGCCGATGCAGCGCGAAGACTTCATTGGCGTGTTCAAGGCGATGGATGGATTGCCGGTAACGGTCCGGTTGCTGGATCCGCCGCTCCACGAGTTCCTGCCCGACGAACCGGAAGAAGTCGAAGCACTGGCCGGCCGTCTGGGTATCGGGGTCGACGAACTGAAAGCAAAGATTGTTTCCTTGCACGAGTTCAACCCGATGCTGGGTCACCGCGGGTGCCGGCTGGGTATCACCTATCCGGAGATTTACGAAGTTCAGGTCAGGGCGCTTTTCGAGGCGGCCGCCATCGCCAGCAAAGACGGCGTGGATGTCCACCCCGAAATCATGGTGCCGCTGGTCGGATTCAGGAGCGAGCTCACCGGTCTTCGCGACATGATCGTTGAGATGGCCGACGCCATTCTCGCCGAGAACGGCGTGAAGCTGGACTACCTGGTGGGTACGATGATCGAGGTTCCGAGGGCGGCCGTTACGGCGGCAGAAGTGGCGGAGGACGCCGACTTCTTCAGCTTCGGCACCAACGACCTGACCCAGATGACCTGCGGTTTCAGCCGCGACGATTCGGGTCCTTTCATCGAGAAATACATCGACAAGTCAATCCTGAAGTGTGATCCGTTCGAGTCACTGGACATTGCCGGCGTCGGCGAACTGGTTCGCTGGGCCTGTGAGAGCGGTCGTAAGGTTAAACCCAATCTTAAGTTAGGGATTTGCGGAGAACACGGCGGCGATCCGGCGTCGGTCCATTTCTGCCATAAAATCGGACTGAACTACGTGAGCTGCTCGCCGTACCGGGTGCCGATCGCCAAGCTGGCGGCCGCGCAGGCGGCGCTGGCCTAGCCGGGAATCTGGATGCTGCGGCTCCGCCAACGGCGGGGCCGCAGCCCGTTCACCGACGGTCCGTTGCGAGGGTAAACAAAACCTGATATGTTTTCCGAGAGCGCGCGGCTGAAGTTTGTTAACAAGGGGTTCAACCCCTCGTCTTTTCTCGGGTTCTTTTCAGACAGCTTTCGCGAATCGTTCCGTAACATCCGCGACTACCCCCACCTCTCCCGTTCTATCGTTTTCTTTTCCATCGAGTTTTTTGTTCTCGTCCTGCTGTGCATTATACCGGTGTACCTGTGGTCAGAGTCCGTTCCCTTTGGGCTGTACTACCGGATGGCCGGATTTACGACGGTGGGTTGCGCGGGGTTTACGGCGTGGATGTTGATGTACGTTGGCCTGATCCGGGACGGTGAGGGCCGGATATGCGGTGGGGTGGGCGTCGCCAATCATCTTACGGCGGCCAGATTTTACCTGATTGTGCCGGCGGTAGTCCTGTTTGGACACGGTCTGTATTCCGCCGCGCTGGTTATGTACATTGTCCTGGGGCTGACGGATATCGCGGACGGGATAGTTGCCCGCCGCCGCAATGAACAGACAAAATTCGGCGTGGTGATGGACCCGCTGGCCGACGTTTTTTCGA
>CAYUDF010000777.1:0-2139 GCA_964443465.1 uncultured bacterium | reverse complement strand
AGAACCTCAAAGAAAACACTGGAACGAGGTGTTTCACCATGAAATATAGATTGTTGATCCTTTTTCTATCTGTGTTTGTATTACTTCAGGTCGCGCCAGCGATCGTTTACTCCTGGTGGATCCTGGACGAAGTGAGTGTCTGTACCGCACCGGACGTTCAGGAGCGTCCAAACGTCGTCTCGGATGGTTCCGGAGGTGCGATAATCGTATGGGATGACGGACGGAGTTTTGGGATCAGTGACATCTACGTTCAGCGGGTGAATGCCCATGGGGCGGTACTTTGGACGGGTGACGGTGTGGCCGTCTGTACCGAGAGCGGTAGTCAGTATTACTCCGCTATCACTCAGGACGGATCGGGAGGAGCGATCATAACGTGGCAGGATCTACGGAATGCTGCCTCGGATATTTACGCTCAGCGTGTGGATTCCCTTGGCCAGATACAGTGGGCGACAAACGGTGTAGCTGTTTGCACCACGGCCGGTAATCAATCGAGTCCCAAAATCATTTCGGATGATTCCGGCGGAGCAATCATCACCTGGGAAGACCAGCGGAGTAGTGGATATGATATCTACGCGCAACGCCTCAACGCGAACGGCGTCGTCCAGTGGGACACCAACGGCGTGGCCATCAGCACAGCGGCTTCTTCCGTCCCCAATTATCACTACACCGTTACGGACGGGTCCGGCGGGGCCATTGTTTCCTGGGGTGACGACCGTAATGGAAATCAAGATATTTACGCTCAGCGTGTGAACAATGCTGGCGCGGTGCAATGGACCGTCAACGGTGTAGTCATTTGCAACGCGGCCAACAACCAGTGGTACGCCGCAAACACTTCCGATGGCTCGGGCGGGGCGATCATCGCCTGGATGGACGTCCGGACCGGGGGCTACGATATATACGCACAATGCGTCAACGCCAGTGGCGTAGTCCAATGGACACCAAACGGCATACCGGTCTGCACAGCGACTACTAATCAGGGCGGTTTTCCGGGTGTCGTTTCGGACGGCTCGGGGGGGGCGATCGTCTCCTGGGAAGACCCGCGGAGTGGGAACTATGATATCTATGCGCAACGCGTAAACGCTGGCGGCGTGGCCCAATGGACGGCCGACGGCGTGGCGGTCTGTTCCGCGAGCGGCACTCAATCTCTTGCTAAAAGCGTTTCTGACGGGTCGGGCGGGGCGATCATCACCTGGGAAGACCCGCGCGGTGGAAACTACGACGTCTATGCACAACGCGTCAACGGCGACGGTGCCGTCCAGTGGACGGCCGACGATTTCGCAGTCTGTACCGCGGCCGGAGACCAGCTCAAACCCCAACTGGTTTCGGATGACTCGGGAGCGGCGATAATCGTCTGGGAAGACCAAAGGGCTGGTGGGCAAACGGACATCTATGCAGAATCCACAACAGAACATTTGGCGGATTCTAACATGTGCTACGCCACTCTGGGCAACGGCGATCCGAATGCAGGCGCGCTTATCACAATCAATCTCGCCACGGGAGCGGGAAGCATCGTTGGACCTACGGGGATATCGGGCGAGTTCGGCAATTACGGAGTACCGGCACTGGCAATTAAATTTACCGGCGAAATCTACGCGATGGATATCGGAACGTCGTCGAATTTATATCGTCTTGACGCTTATACAGGTACCGCGACAGTTATCGGGCCCACGGGGCTTTCGTCGCCGCCCGCGATCGGTTTTGATGGCACCGACCTGCTGTACGCCATCGACAGTGGTGGCGACCTGCACACGATCGATCACCTGACCGGAACGGCGACGTTTGTGGCTGCTACCGGTAAGTTCATCAAGGGTATGGCCTTTGACCCGGTGACGGGGGAGCTTTGGGGAAACGACGCGAGCAGTAACATCTACACGATCAACCAGTGGACGGGCGCAACGACACTCGTCGGAAACACGGGTCAGAATCCGTCACCCGATCTTTGTTTCAGCAGCACGAACGAGCTGATCGCCTCGACCGGCGGCGGATTGATCGACAACAACCTGATCTGGATCGACAAATCGACCGGAGCCGTTGACAGCCTGATCGGCCCTATCGGATTTCGGTCGGTGTCCGGAATGGGGATGCGTCACGAACGTTTTTCACCGACCGCGGTGCCGACTTTCAACTCGCACCGGTTGG
>CAYUDF010000776.1:0-2151 GCA_964443465.1 uncultured bacterium | reverse complement strand
GTCCACTTCCAGGGCCTTTTCATACCATATCACCGCGTCGTCCCACATCTCCCGTTCTTTGTAATAGTCCCCCAGCCAACGGTAGACGAAGGCTTCGTCCGGTTTGGATTCAACAGCTTTGGTTAACTCGTTCAACGCGAGTTCGGGCTGTTCGTGCCGCAGATAGTATTGACTGATGTACCAGTACGCGTCGGTGTAATCCGGATCTATTTCAATCGTTTTCCGGTAACATTCGAGCTCTTTTTGATAATCTTCTTTTTGCCTGCTGAGTCTTGCGTATTCGAACCAGGCAGAGACGTTTGCGGGGTTTGCTTCGAGTAAATCATCAATTGCAGATTGCAGCGTCTCGTAGTTTTTCTCGTGATAATAGATGGTTGTCCACGCCTTAAATCCGTCCGCGCTGTCGATCTCGGCAATTGCCTGCGCCTGTTCGCGCGCCTTGTCTTTGTCGCCACCGGCGATCCCGGGAGCCTGCATGTAGTACTGGACCAGGGACTGGCGGGCGTCGGTGTTCCCGGGGTCCAGTTCGACAGCGCGTTCGTACCATTTTTTAACGCTTTTGGCGCGGGACAACATTTTAACCTTGCTGCCCCGAAGCGCTTTCAAACCGACGCCGTGGCCGAGAATGACATAGTACCTGGATTCGTCGGGGTTGATCTCCGTTGCCTTTTTGGCGTAATCCTCGATCCGGTCCAGATTGCTCCAGGGAGCGCCCCCGTACCCCTCCTGGCTGTCGTCGCGGATCAGGTACAGCCGTGCGAGCAGGTAATGCAGTTCGGCGTTTTGCGGAGAGGACTCCAGCAGTTCACCCAGCAGCAGTTCGGCGTCGTCCATCCACCCTTCATCGATCAATTTTTCCGCGTCGGCCAGTTCCGTACTGGATACCGCTGGAAAAACGCAGAGCGTTACGATCGCGATTATTGTAAAAAACAAAATGGTACGGTAAAACATTCGTTAGACCCTTCCATGTCGTCTCAGTCGGTTTTATGGCGCTCCAGCCAGCGGATCGATGCCGGGTGGCCCTTTGTTGCGGCTTCTTCGAAAAACGGTCTTGCTTCTTCGGTCCTCCCGGTTTCCCACAGAACGAACCCGAGACCGTAAGCCGTTTCGGGAGAATCGGGCTCGAGCCGTCGCATCAATTTCAGAAGCTTTTCGCTGAATTCGGGCGCAACCGACACGTTGTTTGTTCCGATCTGGACGGCGCCCTTGATGTATTCATCACTTCGGGCGATCTCGAGCGTGCTCAGCCGTTCGAGTACCGGGGCAGCGCTGTCGAGGTCCATCCTGAACAAAAACTGACGGGCGGCGCCCCACAGGATCTGTGGCCCGCAGGCGTCGAGGTCGGCCTCGACGATCTCGGAATATTCCCGCTTGTCTATAGTCGAATAACCCTCGTGGTCCCTTACAAGGCCTTCGTAGCGGCCGAGATTCATGGCGATAATCGACTTCAGCCGCCCGGGATCAAACACAGGTCCGCGTGTGATTCGCCGAAGATGGTCGTAATACGCGTGAATCTTTTCGTCGCGCACGTGGTTCTCGTCTGTAATCAGAGACAATACGTATCCGGCCGGTGGTATCCGCGGGAAATGTCCGATGCGCCAGCGACCGCCGGTGATCGGCAGCCGTGCGAGAAGCGCGTCACCCAGTGCCCAGCGGTCGATGAGATAGGTGCCCGGCCCGGCATTTAAACCGGGAATGCCGGCTGTGAGCGCGTACCTGACGCGGGTGATTTCTTTCGTCTGGCGTTGCCGAAGTGCGCGCATGTCGTGGCCGGCCTGCTGCGACAGCGGTTTCCCGGAAAACAGGCTGACGTTTTCCCTATAGTACAGCCGCTCGTCGGTAATGCCGTGGTACATCGTCTTGTTCACACGGTTGAAGCTGTCCTGTCCGGACAATACCCCGGGTACGGGATTTTGCATTGCCAGCAGAATCACGGCGGGCAAAACGGCGAAACGGAACCGTCTTTTTGTGAACAGGTCGGTTTCGAGTAATAGCCCGACCGCGCCGACCAGTGGCACGGTGAGAAACCTGCCACGCATAAAATCTCCACCCACCCAGACGACGTACAGCAGGTAGATCAGGAGGCCGGCGGCGACGGCGCGTCTCTCCCATGATTTTACGAACAGGGCCGTTAACGCGATCAACACGATC
>CAYUDF010000775.1:0-2152 GCA_964443465.1 uncultured bacterium | reverse complement strand
AAAAGACACAAGAACCCGGTGAAACATCACGGTATATCAGTCCAGCGACTCGCGATGCCGTATACAATAGAGACAAAGGTCGATGTACGTATGTCGGCTCGGATGGGAAACCGAGATCCCGCAGTGCCATAATGTGCGAGGTGCCGCAAAGCGGCCGGTGTGGTTCAACATGGGATCTGGAGATCCATCACGACGAGACGGCATTTGCCCACGGCGGGGATCACTCGATCAGGAATCTCAGGCTGCTTTGTGCAGCTCATAATAAACTCGAAGCTGAGCGGGTGTTTGGAAGCTTGCACATGGAGCGGTTTTCCAAACAGCGAAAGTAGAATCCCGATGATCCACGCAGGTACCGGGCCGAATTTTATTTAGTAGCACCTAATTATTAATTACTATATAGTCATATCAGCATAATCGACTGTTGAAAGACTCGCTTCCCACCTGCCATGGAGGATAATCGTGAGTGAACACGCAGCGGCCTTGTTGCGGCGAGGTACAGAGTTACTGAGCCAGATGAATTCGTGCGGGAGTAGTTCCGCCAACTGTCCGTCAACGGCCGAGGCGGTTTACCATTTTTTGAATACGGGAAGATTGCGCCCGGCTTTGTGCTCAAGGCCCAGACAGGGTTTTGAGGTTTACGGTACCTACCAGCAAGGCCCTTTTACGCAGTTGGTCACCCGGGTCACCCGGGGCGCGGACGGTAACCATTGTGTAGTAGAAGCCACGCGGGCCGCGACACACCGGCTCGGCCCCTCGCACTCGTTTAACCTGGTAAAAATCGGAACCGCGGTTTATGTCGCCGATGCGCAAACAGCCGTGCTGACATCCGGCGTGACAGAATACTTCAGAACAAACGCGTTTCGTGCGCGTGTCCGGTACTGTTTCACCGGGTACCGGACACGACTGGTTGACGTCTGATCCTAGAGGGCGAGAAGGCCACCCTTCTGATAAATCTCCATCTGGATATCGGGGAACGGATCCGCCTCGATAGTATCGCCCGTTTTTCCAAGTGTGATTTTTCCCGCGGCGAGATCGACAGTAACCTCTTCGCCATTCTCGATACCCGACTCGACCAGTTCGCTCGCCACAATCGGAAAGCCGGAGTTGATCGCGTTGCGTTCGTAAATCGATCCGAATGACCGAGCAATAATCGCCTGAACACCCAGGCTTGCGAAGCAGTCCACGGCCTGTTGCCGCGACGATCCCGCTCCAAAATTTGCCCCGGTAACAACGATATCGCCCGGCTTGGCTTTTTTGGCGAAATCTTCCCAACCCGCCAGGTTGTCAAACGCGTACTGACCCATTTCGTCGAGGTCCGTAATGGCCAGGTAGCGGTTGTGGAAGATCATGTCGGTGTCGATGTTGTCCTGGTTGATTACCCACACCCGGCCGGAAACTACACCCGGCCTGGACCCGCCTTCCGTTGTTGCTTTTTTTATCGTCGTATCAGCTGTTCGGGTGGGTTCGTCAAACAGGACAGGCTCGTCGAGGATATTCTCCAGCGACGAAATCACCCCGCTGACCGCCGAAGCCACTACCGTAGCCGGTGACGCGAGGTAAACCTCTCCTTTGCCCTGCTTGCCCGCAAAGTTCCTGTTGCCGGAACTGATCGTTATTTCTCCAGGGCCATTCTGGCCGATCTGACCCGCAGCACAACCACCGCAACCGGCGTTGCCGACCAGAGCACCCGATTTCATAAAAATATCGAGCAGACCCGCGTCCAGGCACTCCTGCCACACTTCCCGCGTGGAGGGGACGATTTTCAGGACCACACCCGGCGCCACCTTTTTGCCCTTCAATATATCCGCCGCTACTTTCAGGTCGGCAAACCGGCCGTTTGTGCACGAACCGACAAACGCCGAGTCAATCTTACGCCCAGCCACTTCGTCCACGACCACGGCGTCTTCGGGATGACCGGGACGGGAAATCATCGGTTTGAGACCGGCGAGATCGATCTCAACTTCCTTGCCGTATACGGCGTCGTTGTCGGCGTAAACGGGGTCGATTTTGTCGCCTGTGACCGCTTCAAAATGATCGATCACGCTTTTGTTCGGTGGAAACATGGTGATAATCCCGCCCATCTCCGTTGCCATCGACGCGACGGTAATGCGCTGGCTGAGGTCCAGCTTGTCCACGACGTCGCCGTAGAATT
>CAYUDF010000774.1:0-2158 GCA_964443465.1 uncultured bacterium | reverse complement strand
TGCGAGCACGGTGGGGGTAATCGGCGACAGGACCCGCGACTGGCTAATATTCTTCGGGAGCCGTGTCCGCGCCGGCCCGGGTAACCGTGCGCCAGAGACAACGGGCTCGCGATTGTTCCGGGAAGGTATATATAAAAAGAAAGGCACCCGCTGACGCGGGTGCCTGTTCTTCAGGGGCGGCGGTTGTGCCGTTTTTTACCAGTATTTTTTCGTGCCCGTGACGTTGATCGCAAACTCCTGGACCGCTTCTCCGCCCGTTGGATCCTTCACACTGATGACCACTGCGTAACTGTGACTTCCCAGCTTCGGATCGGGCATCTGCCATTCGATCAGTCCCGTGTCTGATATCGACATTCCCGTGGGCGCTTTGGTCAGCGAAAACCTCAGGTCATCCAGTATCGGGCCGGTGGCGGCCACCTGGTACACGTAACGCCGGTCTTCGCCCGCGCCGGCCGGCGGTTTGGACGTAATTTGCGGGGCGTTGCTGCCCATCGTGATCTTTTCACAGTCGTGCGGCGGTGCTTCGTCATCCTTGTCCTTGGCGACGACCTGCGCGTACACCTCGTCTCCGTTTTTCGTGACCGATACAGGTAGAGTGGCCTTGTTTTGTCCGGAGAGCTGACTGTTATTTACAAACCATTTGTAGGTGTATCGAATATTGTCTTTGTCGGCGTCAACCGCGTTTACGCGTGCACGGAGCACGCCGTTGGGCACCGTACTCAATATCGTCGACGCCTCAACAATCTGCGGCGGAGTATTGAGTATCGTAACCGGGAGTGTTACGACCGGTTGATCAATGGCGTCCGGGCCCAGCAGGTTGACTTCCGCGTGTATCTGGTCATCCTTGGAAAACTTGGACGGTTCGAGCTCCGGGAGGTTGTAGTTATAAATCTCCGAGCCGTTTCGAAACCATTTAACGGTGATGTAGAGGTATTCGTCCTTGGTCGCTTTCTGCATCTTGATTTTGAGTGTGTTATGTGTATATGCAGATTTCGGATATATCTCCGAAGACATCACTTTTGCGATGAGGGTGCTCTCTCCCAGTTCGTACACAGCCGTATAATCCGGTTTGGACGTAAACGAATAAACCGCGAAACATACCAGCCCCGCGACCAGGAGCGCGATTGCGCCTTTCAGAATCATGACTCACCCTTTCGTGGTTCTGACTTAACAAATCATTCGGTAACTTACCGGCCCGGCACGGACAAACAGTCCCGGAAGGAGCTGTTTGTCCGTGTATTCGGGCCGGAATAAACTGCGGAGTTACCGCGGATCGCCGGGTTTCAGCTGGCCGGCGCTTTTGCCACTGTTGTCATCGCCGTCCGTCAATGGCCGGGCTATGATGATCGACTTGGCAATAATTTTGTCGTCTTTGGCGACTGCTGAAACATGAATCGGCGAATTTCCGACAACGGCTCCATAATCCACCAGGCCTTCTCCAACCTGGAAAATCCTGGTGTTCTTGTTGATTATGATCTGCTTTCCGTTCAGCCGGATATTTCTCGACAGAGAGCCGGTGAACGTGCCGGAAATTATGACACTGCCCTTTACGTTGGGATTGGAGAACTTGACTCCGTCCCCCCTGCGGGCCTTTTCCTGCGTGACCGCGTGACTGCCGTCGCTGACTACACCGATCAGCAGGATCGAGATCGCTAGAGCGCTTATGCATACAGTGATTTTACTCATCTTTCACCTGCCTAGTTGTACATCTGGCGCCAGGAACGCACGATCAGCTGTCGAATGACACCCTTGGTGTTGCTGACGTGAATCCTGGTATCGCTACCCTGTACGATGATGTTTTCATTGACGATATCAATGACCGGTTTCGTGGCGACGCCTTCTCCGAGCTCCTCAATACGGCCTTCGATGCCGTCGTCGTCGGCGTTGTCATTGCCGTCGTGCGCCGCGCCGTTGCGGAACATGACCGCGTACAACCACGAGAAACCACCCGCGCTGCACGGCACGTCCGTCGGTGCGAATGTTGTGAAGTACACAATGCCCGATACCAGCGCGTCGGGCTCCACGATCCGTTCGCCGCGTCCCTGTTCCAGGTCGATATACCAGCCACGGTCGGTGTCGTTCAGCGCGTTGATCGCGCTTGTCTGATCGACCATGTCGTATCGATCGACCGTGTTGTTCTGGTGGTCGTCGATGACCG
>CAYUDF010000773.1:0-2165 GCA_964443465.1 uncultured bacterium | reverse complement strand
AAAAACTCATTTATCCACAACCGACCACAATGAATATCGGCGTTCATCCACAATTTGAGTGATAATTTAAACTGTTTATATATAATTATTTACGAATGTTTTCCGCAGATTCCACTCCCTCGACGACGGCGATGATTCATGTTATATTTCCACATGAATAGTTCATCGTCGTAGAGAGAAAGGGCGGTTGATGGAACTCAAACTGCAGCGCAACCTGGTTCTTCAAGAGCTTTCGATTCTCCAGGGCGTAGTAGAACACCGGACTACCATACCGATTCTTTCGAGTATCCTCGTTGAAGCTGAGGAGAGTAGCCTACGGTTGGTAGCTACAGATCTTGATATGACGATCGTAACCGCATGTCCGGCGGTTGTGCATGGAGGCGGTCGTGCGACGCTCGAAAGCAAGGTTTTTCAGAATCTCGTTCGTAGCTTGCCGGAAGAGGAGTTCGCCTTACGCCAAGATGGAGATGCGGTGGAGATCACCTGTGGTCGATTTCATTCACGGATGGCGGTTTCAGATCCGTCCGAGTACCCGACCGTACCCGAGGTGCCGACGGCCGGCGAATATGCACTGCCGCTCAACCTGTTTCAGTTGATGCTGGATCGTGTGTCCTTTGCGATTACGAAGGACGACCCGAAATTTCAGCTGAACGGAGCCTTGGTGAAGCTCATTCCAGGTGAGATCGAGATTGCTGCAACCGATGGACACCGTCTGGCGATGGTTCGCGCAAAAGCTCCATCCGGTGGACCGCCGTTCGAGCAACAACTCTTTCCGAGGAAGTTATTGGCGGAATTCGCTCGTTTCGGTGATGACCAGGTAACCATAGCGGCGAGCGACAATCATCTTGGCTTTCTCATGGGCGAGCGAACCCTGGTGTCGCGGATCGTAGAACTGCGCTTTCCACAGTACGAAAGGGTTATCGTGCGTGATAATCCGAGCCGAGCCAGGGTTGATCGAAAAGAGTTGATGGCGTCTCTCCGCCGGGTGAGTCTCATGGCTCATGAAAAGGCGCGGGGTGTACGCTTTCGATTCAGCGACGATGGTGAGCTACTGTTGGCCTCGATTGGCTATGAGCGAGGAAGCGCAGAAGAAACATTGAGTGTGAACTATCAAGGCGAAAGCCTCGAAATCGCACTGAACGCGGCATACTTGATCGACGTGTTACAGGTGTTGGAGTGCAACCTGGTCGAGCTTCAACTCCGGGACAGCAATACGCAGTGTGTGGTGGTACCAGTTGATGACGACTCGAGACTCGAGGAGTATATCTACGTACTGATGCCCATGCGGCTGTGACGCAGCCGCCCCGAGAAAACGCGCGATACCTATGTTCGAAAAGGTGAATAGCCTGAACAACATACATGCGCGCGTGTGGATTTCATAAAAAATATCGCCTGGATCGAAATGGAGTTAACCGAATTAACCGGCTGCAGATTCCGCAACCTCCAGATCGATAGTCTCCAGTTTTCTGCGGGCGCTAACGTCATACTCGGGTTGAACGGGGCTGGGAAGACCAGTCTTTTGGAGGCTGTTGCCGTCCTCGGCAATCTTAGATCCTTCCGTTCATCCGCTCTACATCGAGTGGTGCTCCACGGAAACACCGAGTTTCGGCTTAAAGGTACTGTCAGAAGCGCAGGAGGCTCCCAACAACTCGAACAGATCGTCGAGGCCGGACCGCCCATCCGAAGAACGCTCCGAGTCAATGGATCAAATGTTAACGTCGGACAGTATCTCCAGGTTTTTCCAGTTGTTACGATCAGTGGTGCCGACCACGAGCTTGTGGGGGGCGGACCAGAATCCCGCCGTGCCTTGCTTGATCGTTTTGTTTTTCTCGTTCACCCCGCGCACCTGGAGGATTTGCGATCATATCGGAGGGCAATCCGGCAGCGAAATGCGGCGTTGGCAGTGGGAGCCGGGGACGCCGAGCTCGAGGCGTGGGAAGAACCGCTCGCCAAGGCGGCCGGGCGTCTTGTCGCCGCACGAGCACAGGGCGCGGACGTGCTCGCTGAATATTTTTCCACAACCTATGAAAAGCTGCGTGGAAAGGACTTTCCAACCATCGAACCCGGCTATCGAACGGAACCGTGGCTGGACGCGAGCGCAGGCGCCAATAAAGTGGAAGATCTCTATCAACAGAGGTATAATGAGACCCGGGCGCGGGATCGTC
>CAYUDF010000772.1:0-2168 GCA_964443465.1 uncultured bacterium | reverse complement strand
GTCAGAAATCGGTGGTTTACCGTCGCTTTGATTTGTCGACCGAGTTGTGTTTTGGGTTCATAGACGGGGTTGACCCCCGTCGAGAAAGCCTTGGAAACCGTCGCTTTCTCCAGTTTGTAAGTTTCTGGATTCAGGGCCCAGATGCGGAAATCCGACGTCCCGGCAAGATCACTGATCGGGACACGTTGGCCGGAGTCCGCCAGAGTTATGAGAGAATCGCCGGTCAAGCACCCACTTTCCCTGAGGTCGGACAGCATCGGGCGTTTGTCGCCGGCACGGGATTCCACGGCGCGGGACAGCTGCGACAGGGCAATGATCGGAATTTCAAGCTCCTTGGCCAGTGCCTTGAGCGACCGCGAGATCAGTGAGATCTGCTGCTGCCTGTTCTCTACACGTTCTCTAACGTTAACCAGCTGCAGGTAGTCGACCATGATCATCCCCACGCCGGCTTCTGACTTGAGGCGCCTTGACTTGGCGCGCAACTCCACCGTCGACGTGGCCGCGGAATCATCGATGTAGATCGGTGCTTCGGCGAGGTACCCCGCCACCAGGGCGAGTTCGGCATACTCGGTGCTCTTGAGGTAACCGGTCCGCAACTTGTTGGAGTCAACACGCGCCTCGCTGCACATCAGACGGATGACGAGCTGGTCCGACGACATTTCCAGGCTGAAGATGCCGACGGGGATCTTTTCCTTGAGTGCCATGTGTTGCGCGAGGTTCAGGGCAAAACTGGTTTTGCCCATACCGGGACGACCGGCAACAATCGTGAGCTCTGAATTCTGAAAACCCGATGTATATGAGTCCAGTTCTTCAAACGGTGACGCCAGCCCGGAAACATGCGAGCCGCTCTGGTAGAGCTCCTCGATGTTTTTGAACTTGTCCTTGATGATGTCGCCGATGGGTTGAAAACCCTTAAACATACCCTGTTGCGAAATCTCGAAAACGCTTCTTTCGGCGTCGTCCAGAATTTCCACGGCTTCGCGTTCGCCGTTAAAACACTGCGTCGAGATCTGGTTGGAGATCGTAATCAACCGCCGCATGATATATTTTTGCAGAACGATGTTCGCATAATATTCGACGTTGGCCGCGGTGTGCACGTTGTCGACGACCGCGGTCAGATAAGCCGCACCGCCGACGGTCTGGTAGGTGCCCAGTTTTTTGAGCTCTTCGGTAAGCGTGATGATATCGATGGCTTCGCCGCGTTTCGACAGCGAGGTCATTGCCTCGAAAAGATCCTTGTGGGCTTTTTTGTAAAACGAATCGGTTGTGATGCTCTCGGTCGCGATGGAATAAGCGTTGTTGTCCAGCAACACTGCGCCCAGGACCGCCATTTCGGCTTCGATAGACTGTGGTGGTAACTTGTCCCTGTAACCAGCGGGTGATGCTTCTGCCACGTCAACTCCCCCTCACCAGGTAGTGTTGTTGTATCTGCGCGGGTCTGCTCCGGATACAACCCGCGAAAATCGGTTATTCATTGTCCAGCATTGCCTTTAGTTTCTTGAAATCCTCCCAGGCGGGTTTTTTGAAATTGGGATTTCGCAACAACGCCGCCGGATGATATGTCGGCAGGATCCGTATGCCTTCGTAGTAGTATTCGCCCGTTCGCAGGGTTCCCAGCGCTGCGTTTGTCTGTAATAACCATTGCGCGGAGACTCTACCCAGCGCGCAGATCACCATGGGATCGATCAGTTTGATCTGCTGCTTGAGATAGTTCTCGCACTCGCGAACTTCGCTCTCCTGCGGATCGCGGTTGTTGGGCGGACGGCACTTGAGAATGTTGGTGATGTAAACGTCTTCTCTATTGAGCTCGATGGCCGCCAGAATTTTATTGAGCAATTGACCGGCCCGCCCCACGAACGGTTCTCCCTTGAGATCCTCATCCCTGCCGGGCGCCTCACCGATGAACAGTACCTTTGTCCGGGGATTGCCGACACCAAACACGGTCTGCGTGCGTGACTCGTGCAGCGGGCACGCGATACACCCGCTCACTGTTTTGGCGAGTTTGTCGAGACTGCTTTTTTGTTTTGTTGTGTTGGGCATGTTGTTTTCTGGTTCCTCCGCACGGGTTTCGTATGTCTCGACCGCCTCGGCCACGTACCCGGCGGGAAAGTACACTGATCTTATACCTTTTCGCCGCAGTTGTCTAAAGTACGCTGCCAACTGCTCCT
>CAYUDF010000771.1:0-2171 GCA_964443465.1 uncultured bacterium | reverse complement strand
CAGCGATGCCGGGCTGCCCCCGAGCGCTGGCAGATTAACTGACCTATTTTTAATATTGGCAGAAATAGGCCGAAAATACGCCCCCATTCCCGTTAACCTATATGTTAATCTATAGCCGAACAGTTGATCGCACAGGTCGGTATCCTCGGTATTATCGCGATAGGCGATGCAGACCCGCCAAAGTGAACATCTCCGGGTACTTGTGTGGCTGGGTGATGTCGATGGTTTCCGTGTGACACCGCACGACTGGCATTATTGAAATTGTGGCTCGAGACAACTGGCTTCTATCTTCAAATGAGGGAGGACTGACATGCGTTCAGTACTGTTAATTGCAATCGTTGTTATGGTCATCGGTCTCGTGGCCGGCCCGGTGGCCGCCGCGACCTGGACGGTAAACGCCGAAGGAACCGGCGACTTTCCCGATATCCAGGCCGCTATCAACGGCGCCGCCGACGGCGATATCATTCAACTCACCGCAGGCACATTCATCGGAGCGGGCAACATCGGAGTCGATTTCAAGGGCAAAGCCGTCACGGTGTCCGGTGCCGGAATTGACGCCACCTTCATCGACTGTCAGTCGAACGACCGCGGCTTCAAGTTCGTGACGAGCGAGACCTCAGGGGCGGTGCTCCGCGATCTCACAATCCAAAATGGTGCGGCTGTGTCCGACGGGGATTTAGGCGGAGGGATATACATCTTTGGCGCCAGCCCGGTGATCGACGCGGTGAAGATCATGGACTGCCAGGCCCTCGGCGGCGGCGGGATTTATGTCGCGGAGACCACGGCATCGCCGCTGATCCAGAACTGTGAGATACGGAATTGCGTTGCCAACGCTACCGCTCCCCCGTTAACCGTCGGAGGGGGAGGGCTCAGCGTTCTGGCGGCTTTTCCGACCGTCACGGGTTGTGACATCCGGGATAACTCAGCCGAACACGGGGCAGGGATAATGTTGTTGGGGGAGGGCTTCAACGAAGTTGGAGGCGATTACTCGAACAACCGGATCTACAACAACTCCGCCGCCGCTGAAGGTGGCGGCCTCAGAATCCTGGACGGAGGCTCGTCCCTGGTGTTTACCAACAACGTCCTCTACGGGAACAGCGCCGCCACCGGAGGCGGGATGTTCCTCAACACCGTCAGCGAAACGGCCCTGATCAGTTCGAACACGATCGCAGAGAACACCGCAGCGGAAGGAGCAGGTCTGACTTTTGGTCTCGGCGGGGGGAAAGTCGTCCGCACGATCATCGCGTTTAACACGGGCTCCACCTATGCCGTTCTCTGCGGTGGGATTATCGGGGTCGTAAACTGCTCGGTTGTCTGGAACCCGGGCCTCGATGACGCGATAACTTGTATTTCAAGCGACATCGTGAATTCCGATCCGGCGTTCTGCGGCATCCCCGGGAGCTTCAACTTTCAACTCCAGTCCGACTCGCCAGCCACAGCGGCAACCAGCCCGTGCGGCGCGCTCATCGGGGCATTTGACATCGGCTGTACCCTTACGCCGACCCGTAACGCGACGTGGGGGGAGATCAAGTCGTTGTATAAGGATTAGCGTCGTTGCCGGCGGAGTCGCAATACCGTCATTGGTAGAGTTGACGCCTGCACCGAGAAAAAGTGTATCCTTAATGTTTTATAATGCGCTTTATACCCTGCGGCCGTTGCGTCGGCAACGTCCGCAGGGTATGAGTGAACCGTCCAACACACGAAGCGTGATGGAGTGAGTACTCATCTGACGACGGCAAGACGTGGAACACAGTGATGCGCATGCGCGCAAAACGGCGCATCAGTCCGTAGTCAATCAGCTCGTTTAGGCTGTTAACACTCACAAAAGCGCTTTTTTCATCTTCATTCCGTTTGCTCCCCGGCTGATTCGTTTCCCTGCTCCCGCTGCTTGTTTTTCTCGGCGGTTAGTTTCCGTTTTACGACCAGTGGAACGAGCGCCACAACAAACGCGATCAAACTGATCGGAACCATGCCGGAAGGCCACTTCTGCGGTGTCAGCCAACCCTTCATACCCAGGACCAACAGGTGGACTGCAACCAGGGTCAGGGCGAGGTATCCGATACGCTGGGTGCGCTTCCACCGCCATCCACCCAGCGCTTTGGGCATCATCGGCAACGTTGTGATCGCTGGTGACATGAGAAAAAACAGGGCGGTGATACCGGCTATCATAC
>CAYUDF010000770.1:0-2171 GCA_964443465.1 uncultured bacterium | reverse complement strand
GGCCCTCCGCGTGGATGGCGCGAAAAAGTTTGCCGGCGATTTGTTCCTTGATTATATCTGTCTGGCGACCGTAACCCATCTCCTCGTAGTAGGCCCGCAGTGCGCGGCGTTGTTCTTTCGCATCCGAGTCCGGATCAATCAACCCTTCTTTTATGAGCTGTCGCTTCACTTTTCCGGGACGTGGATATCCGGTAACAAGCTCCTGATTGGTCATCTGGAGGGATTTCAGCTGCGATAACCGGCCCGCCAGCTCCTGCGAAATTTCGATCCCGGCCAGCTGGCGGCCAAACCACCTTTCCAGGCCCTCCGTGACGACACGGTCGATGTTGCCGGGTCCCGGTCCATACGTAAACCGGTCGAGCAGATGCGCCGCCGCCTGCCGATCGGTCAGTCCAGCGGCAGCGTACGGCATCGACCTGTTGCTCTGACTGCGGGATCGTTTGACGATCCCCGCGCCGGCGTCGGTGATCAATCCGGCCGATATCAAAAATAGCAATATGTAGAAACCGTTTCTCATAACTGCGGGAGATTATACTACGTCGTGTATACAAAAAGCGGTAAAATGCAGTCTAAATAATATCCGGAGGTTCTATATATGAAATCGCTCAAGACTATCTTGTTGCCCGGCTTTTTGCTGATTATCGCCATCACTCTTCTGGCCGTTTCAGTCGCCGAAACCACCGGCGAATCGGGTCCAGCCGGCACACCGGAACTGACGGCGGAAACGGCGGCCGGCCTTTCGGCGCTGGCCTTGCATTGCATACAAACCGAATATCCCAACAAACCGGGTCACGTCATCAACGACGGCAATGACGTCAAAAACCCGGCGACATTACACCCCGTCTTTTACGGCTGCTTCGACTGGCATTCCGCGGTACACGGCCACTGGATGCTGGTCAGGCTGTTGAAAACGATACCCGACCTGCCCAACGAATCCGACATCCGTCGCGCGCTCGAAACCAACATGACCGCCGAAAACGTCGCCGCCGAAGTCGCGTACCTGCGCCAACCCAATCGAAAGTCTTTCGAACGAACCTACGGGTGGGCGTGGCTGCTGAAACTGGCCGAAGAACTCCATGGATGGGACGATCCGGACGGACGGCTGTGGGCGGAGAATCTGCAGCCCCTGGCCGACGAGATTGTAGCGCGATATATCGATTTCCTGCCGCGGCAGACCTATCCTATTCGACGCGGCGTCCATGCGAATACGGCGTTCGGAATCGCGTTCGCCCTCGACTACGCACGAACCACCGGACACGCCACCCTGGAAGGCAAACTGATCGAGCGGGCGATGGAATACTATGGGGCGGATGTTGATTATCCGGCGGCGTGGGAGCCCGGTGGAGATGATTTCTTTTCTCCGGCGTTGATCGAAGCCGACCTGATGCGTCGGGTGCTCGAACCGAACGATTTCCGCGACTGGTTTCGACGATTCCTGCCCGACGTGTCCCGGGGAATACCGGAGAGCCTGATGACACCGGCGCTTGTCGCCGACCGTAGCGATCCAAAGATCGTTCACCTGGACGGATTGAACCTCAGCAGAGCGTGGTGCATGGCCGGTGTAGCCGCCGCGCTGCAGGAAGGCAGCCGGACCCGGAACGCACTGGAATCAGCAGCGCGTCTCCACGCAAACGATGCCCTGGCGCACGTAACCAGCGGCAACTACGAAGGCGAGCACTGGCTGGCGTCGTTTGCCGTATTTACCCTGTCGATGTTTGAGGGGATGTAGTTTTCAGACCCAGTCGGAGGGGTCCTGTTTGAAATAAAGCTTCAACTGTTCGTACAACTCGGGGTTTTCGTTGCGAAGCTCGATCGGTGTCTGAAAAAAATGCTCGGTCGCAACGGCAAAAAATTCGTCAGGCCCCTCGGCGCCGTATTCGTCAAGCACCGTCTGTCGGCCGGCGTCCAGCTTGCGCTCGAAACGGTTGTAGGCCTCACTGAACACCTTCTCCCACACCTCGTACTGTTCCGCACTCTCCAGTCGCGGCAAGCCGTCGGCGGCGCCGTTTTCCAGGTCGAGTTGATGCACAAATTCGTGGATCACCGAATTGTAACCACCCTCTTCTCCACTCGCCCCCGTTAACGCGTCTTCCCACGACAACACTACCGGACCGTAATCCCACGCTTCTCCCGCCCGGTCCTCCTCGTACTCGCTGACAATACCGGTTTCG
>CAYUDF010000769.1:0-2176 GCA_964443465.1 uncultured bacterium | reverse complement strand
TTTTCCGCGTTCACCCGGGCGAAATTCCGTGAGGTGATCCGGCGGTCACCCAAACGACCGATCGTTAGAAGAGTTGTTCGACCCCGAAAATAACAATCGAAAGGGTTTAAAAATGTTGTCGCTGAGTCCGGAGGATCGGAAGCGCCTGTGGGCCGAGATGATCCAGGCGATAGAGGAATATATTGGATCCGTCAAATCACACAACGTTGCACCGGCCGTAAACGTCGAAGTCCTGCGCAAACAGATCTCCGACGTGGATTTCAAGCGGCCGATGGCACCGAGAAGCGCGCTTCGGTGGGCGACGGGACTGTTGTGGAACAACCAGGTCCACACAGCGCATCCGCGTTACTACGGACTGTTTAATCCCAATCCCACGACGATGGGTATCGCTGCCGACGCCGTTGTCGCAGCGTTTAATCCGCAGATGGCCGCGTGGGGGCACAGCCCGGTGGCGTGCGAAATCGAGCGATATCTGATCGAAGAAATCGGCGAAAAATTTGGATACGAGCGCGCGACGGTAGCCGGATCTTTTACATCCGGAGGCGCGGAGGCCAACCACACGGCGCTGGCCTGCGCCCTCGTCCATTCGTTCCCGGAATTCTCCGAAAAGGGGACTCGCGCGCTGGACGGACAGCCGGTGTTTTACGTGTCCGAAGAAAGTCACCACTCGCTGGTCAAGGCGGCGAGGTTATGCGGTATCGGCACCGACGCCGTCGTGAAGATTCCTTTGGACAACGGATACGTGATGGATTACACCGAGTTGATCCGTCGGGTTGAAGTGGATAAAGACGCGGGCAGGCTCCCTTTTATGGTGGTGGCCACGCTGGGAACCACCAACGCGGGGTTGTTCGATCCGCTCCCCAGGATTGCCGATGCGGCGGCGCGGGCCGGTTTGTGGCTTCACGCAGACGCCGCGTGGGGAGGAGCGGCTGCCCTGGTACCCGAACTGGTGTCCTGCCTGGAAGGTATCGAGCGGGCCGATTCGATTACATTTGACGCCCACAAATTTTTGTCGGTGCCGATGGGTGCGGGAATGTTTTTCACCCGGCACAGCGAACTGCCGGAACGCGTTTTCGCCATATCCACCGATTACATGCCGCTCACACACGACCAACCGATCGCGGAGCCGCACCGCACCACGATGCAGTGGTCGCGGCGGTTTATCGGGCTGAAGCTGTTCCTGTCGCTGGCCGTCGCCGGCTGGGACGGATACGCCGACGTCATCCGCCACCAGACAGCGATGGGTGACCTGTTGAGGGAAAAACTAAACGCCAATGACTGGCAGGTCGTCAACCGGACTCCGCTGCCGACGGTCTGTTTTGTGGACGAGCGAAATCCCGTCGGGAACTCGCTGGAGCGGTTAAATTCCATAGTAGAAGCGGTGGTCCGGTCGGGCAAGGCGTGGATTTCGACCACGATGGTGGGCGGCGAACTGCCCGTGATTCGCGCCTGTGTCACCAACTACAACACACAACCGGAAGATATTGACGCGTTGGTTCGGGACCTCGGCGTGGCCAGATCGGGAGTCGGACAATGAGAAAGTATAACTGGAAACTTATTTTTGTGATGTCGCTACCCGGGCCGGTCATGGGGCTTCTGACGCTCTACGGTATTGTCGCCGATGGTACCGATCGGTGGTTCTGGCTGGTAATATCTGCACTGTGCGCGCTGGTGGTTGCCCGTCGCGCCGAGTATAACGCGTTCGGCCACGGCGCTTTAGTGGGGCTGTTGCTCGGTGTGTCTTCCAAGCTCATTCAGGGATTGTTCAGCGGCGTATACGCGGCCCACAATCCGGACCTCGTTGAAAAACTGAGCGAGTCGGGCGTGCCCGGCGGTATGGAGTTCAAGTATTTTATACTGATGCTGGTGCCTTTTGTGGGTGTCGCCAACGCGCTTCTGGTGGGGTTGATGAGCCATTTTGCCTCCAAAGCGTTTCCACGACGGGAGTTGTAGAACCGGCCCCGTGCTCGATACTGCCTTGACACAAAACGGCGATATACGTATGTTTGGAGTGGTTTTAGGAGTTCCCCCACATATTTCGCGTGTCTGATTGGTACCCCACATTGTCGAGGGAGGAGTTCACATGTTCAGACGTGCTATTCATCCGGCAGTATATGTTATTGCCGTTTTTTTATGCCTTTTTATTCTGACTGTATTTCCAGTAAAGGGCAACCGA
>CAYUDF010000768.1:0-2184 GCA_964443465.1 uncultured bacterium | reverse complement strand
TCACGGTTCCCGCGCCACCAGGGGGGAGATTGTTCCAGTTTCCCACGTTGACGACACCGGCCGTCCTGTTGACAGCGTGGTCGCCGACCTCGTTCTCAGTATTGTCTAAATTGAAACTGATTGTCTCCGCCGCTGCGCGCTCCCCCCAGCCAAACACGACACATAGCCCAACGACCCACACCGCGACAATGCTCCCTCGCACGACGTTCATTATAAAACCCTCTTCAACCAGTGAACGGTGACCAGCCTATTTCTTTCAATCGTTATCTTATCTGCTTATTGACCGAACATACTATGGCAGGACCTAAAACGCGCCTCAACAAACTTGGGCGTGATTCGGCAAAACACTCAAGAACTCAAATGGTAAACGCTGCGTCACAATGACCACGGATCACACGGATTTCACCGATAAGAAGGCCATATCGAAAGAACCGTCGACCGTGGCACGGCCTCCAATGTGTAAAGCAACTGCGCATGCTTGTTTCATCCGTGTCTATCCGTGTAATCCGTGGTTCCTCTTGGGACGTTGTTTACAATCTGAGTCAAGAAGATGGCGAAGTTCGCTGAAGGACGAAATCCGAATGGCGAATTGCCCGCTGACGGCACCGTGGGCCTCACGGCGTACGTTTGCCAGTTTCGTAGGGAACAAGCGGTCCTCGCGGAAAGCGTGTCAATCACCACGAACCGCTAGCCGACCTGAGCGTTCTGCGCTGCCAAAAAGCGAGCGCCGGCCCACCACGCACCACGCTCAGCACCGCTATCGGTGTGTCGTGATGCAATGGTGGGCCGGCGCTATCTTGCCGTTACGCACTAGCCAAGCCACTCGAACGTCTTTTCGTGGTTCAAACGGTTCCGCTCCGTTTCCGCTTGACCCACCCTACGTTCTTGTCGCTTGACGCACTCTACATTTCATCAGCGTCTCCGCCAAAGGAGGCCAGTCACCGCGGCCAGCCCCAGCAGGACCAGCGTCGACGGCTCTGGCACCGCGCTGATCTGAATGCCTTCCACCGGGCTCCGGACTGTCCCCTCGCCGACACCTTCAGTGACAATATTCAGCGTCTCGGCCGTCAGGCCACGGAACACCAGGTAATTGCCTCCATCGCTTGCGTCCGCTTCCTCGGCCGTCGCATGCTGTTCCTCGATGAAACCTTGGCCATCCGTCTGGAAAATCCCCACAACGTCCTTGGCATAGACTTTGGTAAGTCCGCCGTCGAGCGAAACGCTCATCAGTCGACCGTCGCCACCGCTGCTCTCGTGGTAAACATAGAGATCATAACCACGGTCAGCGTAGGGGATCTCCGTAATATCGATGGTGATGTTCTCCCCCGCGCCATCTCCACCGTAGTCGAGATAGCCCTTCATCATCCGGTCACTGTCGTCGGCGTCCGCATCGTCGATCACTACCGCTGAACTCCAAGTCACCCCAGACGTTCCACCCCAGGTGACGTCCGCCGTCGTGGCAGCGCCAGTACTATCAATCAGGTCGGCAACAGTTCCCAGTCCACCGGGGGGGAGATTGTTCCAGTTTCCAACGTCGACGACGCCGGCCGTCCTATTGACAGCGTGATCACCGACCTCGTTGTCAGTATTATCGAAATTGAAACTGATGGTCCCCGCGTGGCCAATCGTCGCGGCGAGCACCAACCATGCAACCATAAACACAGGTGTCACATAACGTTTCATACTTCTCCCTTTCATCTCATTAGCCCGCTTTGCAAAGAAGAATCCAGAACAAAAACGAATCCACAACTCAACCTGCCGCGAAGTGCCTCGTCGCAAATGGTGCCAATCACCCACCTCATGCTCGCGGGAGTCATACAGCCGTGCTGAGTGGCCGAACGATTACCCCCTTCTTCCACGAACTAGAAACCATCCCCCCGTGCAGGTCCCCACGACACATCTTCCATTCCTGCAATCATACCCGATGTGTCCGTCACCAAGTCTGTCTTGTTCCCGCCCCTCCGCTGGTTCACGCCCGTCAGTGTAAGCATCCTGTCAGGGTAATGCAATCAATAAACTGGTTTTGCTGCAAAAACTTTCTATTTGAGTGGTTCGCGTCGCAAGTCCGCGTTGCTACTCTGCACGTCCGTACGATTCCGGAGTGCCCATCGTCATACGAATACCAATACTATTGCGGGGTTCGCCTGCCCCCCAACCCTTCCCCGCAACGTTGCTAGTGCCGCA
>CAYUDF010000767.1:0-2184 GCA_964443465.1 uncultured bacterium | reverse complement strand
ACAGTTAATACAATGCGTCTTACACTTTGAGGGCCGCAGGCCCGATAGAGTGTGAGGCACTGCCACCCCGAAGAGTCATGGCGCTTTCGTGGTTCCGGGCGGCCGGTGTCAGGAGCCGTGCCCGGCTCGTGCCGCGTATCCGTTCGCCAAGAACCGCAATCTCCCCGACGGGCCGTCGGGATCCGGCGGGAGGGGGGAGAGAGAGAAAAGCCGCGTCGGGGGGGACGCGGCTTTTTCTCGCCAGGTAAGGATAGTATAAATGCCTATTTCGTGTTGATCGGCCTTCCCGTGGCGCGTTGCAGGTCCGCCCGGTTGATCAGATAGTCAATCCGCGCGTCGATCAGCGAGGCCTGTGCCTCCGTGAGCGACGCGTTCGCCTGGATGGTCTCCAGAATCGTCCCCGCACCGACGCGGTAACGCTCCTCGGCCAGCCTCACGTTTTCCAAAGCGTGAGTAACCGTCTCCTCGGCCAGTCCAAGACGTTCCTGCGCCTGGTTGATATTCAGAATGATCTGCTGGAGGTCCAGCCGCGCGTCGATCTCCGCCTGTTTCAGGTTGTACTGCGCGATTCGTTGGTTGGCTTCCGCGTTCTGTATATTTCCCTTTGTCTGGAAACGGTCGAAAATATTCCAGTTCAGGGACAGACCGACCGACCACACATAGTTCGATTTAAACATCTCCGGCAGGTCAACCCATTCGCGATCGTTCCAGGAGTAGCTGTAAAAACCGCTCAGGCTCGGATAACGGCCGTCTTTAAAGGCCGACACGGAATGCCCCGCGGCGGTCACGCGTTCACGGCTGCCCAGCAGATCGGACCGGTGGGTCATCATGTAACTGGCCTCGCCCGCCACATCAACGGTCTCTGACTCTATTGTGAGCGACTCGTCCAGATCCAGTTCTGTACCCATGGGGAAGTTGAGCGTGGCCAGCAGCCTGACCTCCGCGATTTCCGCAGCGTTTTGTGCGTTGAGCAGATTGAGTTTGCTGTTTGCCAGGGTGACACGCGCCTGTAGAAAGTCCGCTTTGGTGCGGGAGCCTATCCGGTAAAACGCCTCCACCTGCTCCAGGTTACGCTGGTTCAGCTCGACTTCCTCCACGCGGACTTCGTACAGTTTGATCTGGCGAATCAGGTCGTAATACTGCCGAATCACCACCGCCTTGACAAAATCTTTCCGATATTCGAGGTCAAAGCCGGCGGCTTCAGCCGAATGCTGGTAACTCTGGAGCTGTCGGCGATTGGCGCCCCAGTTGAAAAGATTCATTCCGCCCTGGATCGAAAACACGTAGGTGTCATAGTCAAATCCGGTGGCGGGGATCGGACGGCCCTGCGCATCCACCACGACGCCGGATGTTGGTCCCGCGAAACTGCTGCCGACCCGGTATGAAAGCGACGCGTCCGGCAAAAATCCACCATAGGCCTGCAACACGTTGGTACGTGCGGAAGCCAGGTTCTCCCTGTAGATTCCCACGTCGGGAGACGCCTCGAGCGCGATCTCGATACAGCGTTCCAGCGTGTGTTCCTGCGCAACGGCCGGCTGAAAAGCAGCGGCTGACGCGGATAAAACCATTGTTATTAATAAATAACGAAAAAAACGACCATTCATTCTTCACCTTCCCTGGCGAGGTTTGGTG
Organism: uncultured bacterium; assembly: GCA_964443465.1. Lineage (GTDB taxonomy): Bacteria > Krumholzibacteriota > Krumholzibacteriia > WVZY01 > JAKEHA01 > CAYUDF01. Next base: position 552 of record CAYUDF010000767.1, on the reverse strand, counting down.
TCTGTCGGGGGGATACTGTAAGCTATGAAACAATATACGATGGCAACGATAATTTGTTGCGATTATAAGCAGTAAGTTGAACTCAAGGGAAGAAAATTGAGCCCCGGCCGGTGATTTACCGACCAGGGCTGTTGTTGTATCGTTGCCACCGGCGTGTGAATAAGACCCGATCCTGTCTCCAGTAGCGCGCCTAATTGCTGGTAAGCTGGAACTGGAACGGAATCATCACGTGCGCCCTGACGGGGATCGTCCGCTGCTTGGCGGGCCGAAAACGGCACTGTTTAGCTGCGTTCAGCGCCGCCCGCTCCATCGCCGGAGTCACATCCGATGAGAGCACATCGGCGGAAACGACCTTACCCTGTTCATCCACGAGAACCCGGATGGCAACCGTACCCTCGATGCCCGCGTCGCGAGCGAGCGGCGGATACGACGGCGAAACATAATCTATCAGAACCGGGGGTTCGTCAAACGCAAGGAACACGTCTCCTCCGCCCGAAGAAGGCGGCGGGGGCGGTGGCATATCTTCGAAACTGTCAAATGTGGTAGGAGCGA
>CAYUDF010000766.1:0-2191 GCA_964443465.1 uncultured bacterium | reverse complement strand
GTCTGGACTGCCTGATCAACAATGCCGGTATCGGCGTCCGGAAACCCGCCGAAGAAGTATCACTGGACGACTTTCTCTCGGTCTACGGCGTCAACGTTTTTGGCGCCGCACTGATGACCGCTGCCGCGATCCCCATATTTCAGAAACAGGGTCGGGGAGATATCATAAACATCGGTTCCACCGCAGCGCTGAACGGTTACCCGGGAGGAACGATTTACAGTTCGTCCAAGTTTGCGCTTCGTGGATTGTCGCAGTGCTGGCGGTCGGAATTGCGCAAGTACAACATCCGCGTGATCATGGTCAACCCGAGCGAGGTGGCAACCGCGTTTGCGGATCCCGACAGGGTCGAACGCACCGCACCACCGAATAAATTGCGCTCCGAAGAAATCGCACACGCAATCAAAGCTGTACTGGAGATGGAAGACAGGGGTTTTATTCCGGAACTTTCAGTGTGGGCAACCAATCCATAATTACCACACCTGACGGCTCTCAGATTTTCCGGATTTCCAGCATTCTCTGGCTGTCCTGAGCTTCGTCGCCACAGACGTGTCCCAGCTGTTCCAGCGATCCGATGTCCTTGACGGCCAGACCGTATGTCGCGCCCAGTTTTTCGTACTGTTCCCTTGTTCGATACATGACGGGGAATCCCTGCCAGTTGCCGGGGGGCGTTTCACCGATATTAACGTTTGCGTAAAACACACCGCTGGGCGCCAGGTGCCTGGACACCATGCTGACGCAACCCTCCAGAATCTCGTCGGTCATGTGGAACAACACGGAAAACGCCCACGCGTAGTCGAACTGTTGTTCGAGTGGGGCGTTCTTGATATTTTCGGCAACGATCAAGACGGGATTTTTTGATTCAATCTTTGCCTTGGCCAGCTCTTTCAGGCCCTCCTCCAGAACATCCGCACGCGTTTCGAGACCGTAATAGTGTCCTTCTTCCAGGTATTTGATCAGGGGTACACCACCCCTCAGTGTCCCGCAGCCGATATCCAGCAGGTAGTGTCCGGGAGACAAACCAAATCGTTTGAGAAAGTCGATCTGGAAATCGCGTTTCATTTTCCACATGCGCGCCGGGCCCACGAGGTGATGCCGGCGTTCTGAAGAGGACCGAAACAGTTTTTTCAAAAATCTTCGCAGACTGATATTCATTTATTGATCGTGTCTCCCGCCCGCTATATTTTTTCCCGGGTCTCTTTTGCCCTCTGGACCCGCTTTGCTTTCTGCTTTTTCCGGTACTCTTTTGTTTTCTTGATGTATTCGATCGCATCCGGTGTTTTGCACTCGGTCTGTCCGTGATCAACTTCGATTTTTCCGATATTCGTCGCTGTGTTAATCGCCTTTTTTTCCAGTTTTGAATTACGCAGGCCGATGTTGATCACCGCCGTGTTCATGGCGTCGCGCACGCGGTTCTTGCTGGAGTGGATGCTGGCTTCAATGGTCTCCAGCTGTTTTTCGAAATAAGAGTCCGGAAGATCGGTGCTGGTCATCGCTACTCTTGTCATGAGCAGCCACCCGGCCCGCCCGGCCCACTCGTCTTTTGACTTGATCCACTTCTCGGCTTTTTTATCGAGAAACGAGGACCGGCTGGCCAGCGACGAAAACATGTCGGTGAGCACGTAGCTGTCGACTTCTTTCAACCAGGCATCGAGCTCGGAACTGTTGAATTCAAACGGCTCGGCGATCATGGTCGCCAGCACCATGGCATCGTGGTTACCGCTGGCCCACAGCTTCCGAGCGATGGCGTGGTTGACCTTGATCTTCTCCTTCAAAAGGTTGAGGTTGGCGAAACTGACACCGAACATCTCTTTTGTCACACCGTGACGGCCATATATTTTCCGGTTCTGCGCGGTACCCGCCGCCTTGAGCTCTTTCATTACCTGATCGTACGTCATTCTCTACACTCCTTGATGGGACTCATGCCGAACAAGCATGTTAGCACGTCCCCCCTCTTTTTTAAAGTTACACGTACCGTGCGTCCTCGGTATCGGGCGTCTGTTGTTTTTGGGCGCACGGATACGCGGCGCGTGAGCTCCTTACCGCTTTGCGGTACATCACGCATTATATTGCTGTTTGAGCTGGTCTCCTCACCTGCTCAACAGCCGATGTTTCGGTCGTGCGGTTACGCGGGTCGACCCGGGCACGGCTCCCCTGCGGCCCCCTCAGACGTAGCACGACCAGCCATGACGGG
>CAYUDF010000765.1:0-2195 GCA_964443465.1 uncultured bacterium | reverse complement strand
TGTCGGCACCTATTCGAATATTTTCGTCACCGTTTCCGACGGCACTGACAGTGTCAGCGTTGGCCCGTTCGCGATCGTCGTGAATGCTATAGCCAATAGCTCTGTCACGCTGTCCTGGACCGCACCGACAGAAAACGAGGACGGTTCTTCGCTGACTGACCTGGATGGCTACAATCTCTACTGGGGTACGACGCCGGGAAGTTACCCCGAATCAGTGACGATCGACAATGAGAGTATTTCTACCTACGTCGTCGAAAATATTTCACCCGGGACTTATGAATTTGTTGCGACGTCGTTTAATCAGGATGGCGTTGAGAGTCGCTATTCAAGCCCGGTTACGAAGGTTGTCCAATAACGTTGGCATAACAGGCTGTGCAGGGATGCTGTAGGAGCGGCCCTTGGCCGCGATAGGGCGGGATGGAATCGCGCGCAAGGCGCGCTCCCACAGCAAGGCGCGCTCCCACAGCAAGGTTCGTTACAGCCGGTAGTTCAATCCAAGGTACGCCGTACGCGGCAAACCCGGCCGCACTCCGGCCGGACGCCGTGCCGCGACGTAAGTCTCGTCCAGCAAGTTGTCGATCTTGAGATAAGTGCTCAGACGCTCGTTCAGATTCCAGTTTGCCAGCAGGTCCCAGACGACGTGTAATTCCACCATTTCGCCGAAAGCCATCTCACCCTGGCCGGCGTTGGCACGCATCTCACCCACATAGTTTGCGGCGATATTGAGGCGCCACTTCTCCGTAATGAGGCCCGTCGTAAACTGCAGCTGGTGTTCCGGAATGTACGGCAGTTCATCGCCGACCTCGACATCACCCCAGGGCTCAAAGCCGGATTCGAATGCGCTCCTGAATTCGGCCGTTTGTGTCCACGTGTATTGGACTGCTAACGGTATCTCGAAGACACCAACGTTCAGCATCGTGTTCGAGCTGAACTCCAGACCATTAACGCGCACCGCGCCACCGTCAAACTGGTCGCCGATATCGCCGCCACCGCCCGTCGATTCGGTCACCGTGCCGACGAGATTGTCGTAGTCGTTATAGAAAAGTATGGATTCGACACTCAGCGCGCTGTTGTTAAATCGAAATCCGGCTTCGAAATTGACGCTGCGCTCCTCAGCGGCGGTACTCCCCGGTGCAGGCGGATTGAAGCCCTTGTGCGCGCCCGCCAGCACTCGCCAGTCATCGTTGATGCGAAACAGCGCGCCCATGCCGGGGATGAACACGGACACGTTGCTCTCGCGAATACGGGTGGGACCCAGCGCGCGCGTCGGGTCACCGGTTGAATAATCGAGTCGCTGCATCTCGATGTCTTCAAAGCGTAGCCCTGGTGTCAGGATCCATCGCCCATTACGAACCTCGGTGTCGAGAAAAATCGCGCGAACGTCCGCGCTGGACACCCGATTGGTCGTCGACCCGGGTGCGCCGTCGCTGGTTAGCGTCAACGCGCCGTTGTCCATCCGGTACGCGTCTTCATGTTGAAAGCGATCCTCTTCGTCGTCGTGCAGGCGCACGCCTGCCGTCAGTCCAATGTCGCTGTCGCCAAGCCCGAAGTCGTACTCAATGCGCGCCTGGACGCCCTGCGAGGAATAGGTCCTGTTGTTGGCGCGCTTGACGACTGCATCGGCCGGGCTGCTTTCGCCCTTGAGGTAGCCCAGCTCGTCGGTGTAAGTGATCGGGTCGTCGAGTACGCGGCTAATCCCGGTGCCATCGACCGACTGCAGTTTGTACCAGTTGCGGGCGAAGTCGTTGCGGTAGGCCGTGATCTGCCCACGCCAGCTGTTGCCCGGGTCGACTACGTAGCTGAGCTGGTATTGCTGGTGATCGCTGACGATGTTGTCCCCGGCTGACGCTGCGTAGCGTCGATACGGATCGGCGGCGAAATCCTCGTCAGTCTGTCCGAGATAGGTGGCGTCCGAGGTTTGTTCCGTATAACCAGCCTTGAGTCTCAAGCTCTGGTAAACGGGACTTGCCGGATCGCTGTCTATCTGCAGCTTCGCTACGTAATCCTCCAGGCCGAAACCGGTATCGCCGCCGACGGGCCCCTCGATGCGTTTAAACCCGTCGCTCGAACTTTGTACGGTTTCCAGCAACCATGAGACACGCTCACCGCGCGATCCGAAATTAAGGTGTGCGTCGCTACCACCGTGGTTACCCCAACGCGCATCGATTTTACCGCCAGTCGATTCCGGTATTGGC
>CAYUDF010000764.1:0-2201 GCA_964443465.1 uncultured bacterium | reverse complement strand
GCCGGATTGCGCCGGTCGCCCCGATCGACGCGCCCAGCTCTGTGTAGGTACCCGGAACTCCGGATTCGTCCAGCGAAACCAGGTTTGGATAATTGCGGCCCTGTCCTCCCAGGATCAGTTCCAGGTAACCGCGCCAGGTGGACAGACCAAACGCCGTCTCGACGCCGGCGTGGTACCGGTTGACCGATTCCTGAAACGAGTCCTCAAAATAGTTGCCACCGGCCGTCAATCGCCACCGCCACACCTTGCCGACACGCCGCCGAAGGTCCGCGTTGACCATCGCGCCGAACAGAGACCTGTTTTCATCGTTATTAAAATGTTCGAGGGTAAGTTGCCCGTCCAGGTTGAGCCGGGTTCGTTTACCCAGCACCCGCGACACCAGCATGCCGGGCATGACATCGAAAAACGGGCCACCCGGAACGGTGATCAGATCCGGACCACTTTCGAGAATGCGATCATTTTCGTAACCGCCCGATAAGGAAATCCAGGGATAGCTCTCCCACGTCTGTGACAACGGGACGGCGCCAAGACCCGATACCGCCAGCAGTATCCATGAGCCCAGAACTACGGCTGCGATTCGGCGAACGAGGCGCGCGGCCCGGAGGCACGTAATCCCGTCGTGTGGTGAACCGGTTGTGAACGGTTCTTTATAAGGTAAGGTCGAGTACTGCATTCTTGCGGCCGAATCCGTCATCCCGCGTCCGCGCGGCCAACGGATCGGTAACCCACTGTTCTCCGTTTTCTACAATCATGTATTCGTAAGTCTGCGGCGGTAACACCAGTTGAACAACCCAGACGCCGCCTTCCTGGCGCATGGCGGTGCCTGCCGGATCCCAGCCGTTAAACGTCCCCGCAACCGATACACTTTCGACGTTTTCATTCTGCGGTACGTAAATAAGGCGCGCGACTCTAAACGGTGTTTCGGCGAAAGTGGTCGCGTCACTGGAAACAACCGCTGCCGTTTGTAATCCGTCTGGATTCGTCTGCGTGGACGGATTTGTCGAGAACTGACGTGCCGTCATGAACCCCACCACAAATACAAAAACGAAACCAGCGGACCAGGCGAGGCGCGGCAACCAGCCATGGCTGCGAGCGGGCCTGCGAGTCTCAAGACGACCCGGGGCGTGCGACCCGGCGGCGACCCGGTCCATCACACTGTCTGTGAATCCCGGAGACGGATCGCTGTCCCTGTCCCTGGACGCCAGCGCGAGCACCTGCTCAAAGGCGCCCAGTTCTGCCTCCATATCGGGGTTGTCGGCCAGCGCGCGTGTGAACACAGCCGCTTCCTCTTCACTCAGATCCCCGTCCAAGTATTTCTGAATGAGTTCATCCATTGTTTCTCTCCTTGTCGACCGCTTTCCACCCGAGGTGTTCCAGGCGGTCTTTGAGCATTCGGCGCGCCCGGTGCGCCCGGACTTTCAGAGTGCCGATTGAGTCGCCGGTCGCATCGGCGATCTGTTCGAACGACATGTTTTCAAAATGTTTCATTACAACCACTTCGCGGTATTCGGGGGGCAGATCCGCCAGCGCTTCCCGCACAAAAGCGATCTCCTCGCGGCTCTCAACCCGTCTGCCCGGATCGGCCCAGCGCCGGGTGTCCGCCGGCTCGAGCTCGTAACGTTTGGCCTCCCGGAGCGCTTCCAGCGACACCACGCGGTTTTTGCGCAACCGGCTCATCCGGCGCCGGTGGTCACGGGCCCCGTGGATCGCGATCTGGACCAGCCACGTGCTGAAACTGGCGTCCTCCCGGAAGTTTGATATTCCGCTATATGCTTTAACGAAAGCTTCCTGGGCCAGTTCTTCGGCCATATCGGCATCTCCTACCATCGTCAGGAGGGTGCCGTATACGGTGTTTTTGTGGCGATCCACCAGAATGCGAAACGCGTTGTTATCACCTGACTTAACCGCCTCAATGGCGGCCCGGTCCTGATCGGTCACGGATCCTCCTGTACTGCAACGAACAAATTATAAAAATTGCCTCGATGAGACGACGGATATCCATAAAGGTTACCGATAATATTCGGTTAAACAACAAAAAAGAGGCCACAAGCGCGGCCCCTTTTTCGATCTCTGTGGCGACTACAAGACCACGATCAAAATGCGGCCATCACGCCAATCACACCTCCCGAACTCTCCTCCTCGAAGTCGTATGTGTATTCGAACACAAACCGCATGACGATCGCTCCAAGTATTCCCCAGAA
>CAYUDF010000763.1:0-2201 GCA_964443465.1 uncultured bacterium | reverse complement strand
TCGGCAGGTCCCGGCTGCGCAGGACGCGCAGCCGGGACCTTCACTATCATACCCCTGAGAACGCCGCGACTCTTGTCGCGGCGTTCTCAGGGTATAAAGCAAATTATAAAACACTAATGTGCTTCATACCCGGTCGGGCCTGACGGCCCTCCGGGTATGGGAGTCATTGTATGACATTAGTGTCTCCCTATTTAAGCAGCAACATCTTGCGTGTTGTGCTTTTGTTGTCCGTGATGAGGCGGTAGAAGTATGCTCCCGAGCTTACTCTCTCTCCGGTTGAATTGGTCCCGTCCCACTGAACGGTAACCTGTCCCGCGGATACCACCTCATCGAAAAGTGTTTTAACCAGGGCGCCGGAAACGTCGTAAACGGTCAACCGCGTCCTCGAAGACCTCGGTACCACAAACGATATCGAAGTCGATGGATTAAACGGATTCGGTACGTTCTGGTCCAGCAACATCTCCATCGGAAGCGTTGTCACGCTCACCGATGGCGACCGGTACTCGACGTTGTTCTCGCCGACCACAACCAGCGAATACATATACGTCGTCACCGGCTCAACGGTGTTGTCTGTCCACGATACCCGTGCCGGATCGACCAGATAACCATCGTTCAAAACGATTTCCTGGGTGTCCCCTTGCCGGATACGACGGATGGAGTACCCTTCGATGGTCTCGTCGGCCGAAATCCGCCAGGCCAGTTCAACCCCTCCAGGCAGGGCATCACCGCTGAATGCGTTGATGAATACCGCCGTTGGATTGACGTCGGCCGAAAGTTCCGCGGAATATCCGCTCAACATCCCGGCAAAGTTTTTGGCCCGGACGGCGAAATAATATCTTCCTTCGGTCAACTGGCAGATCGAAAACGAACCCGCGCTACCCGCGTCCACGGAATAATCATATGAAACCGCACCTCCCTCAACGGACTGGGTACCGTAATCCACCACATAACCCACCACATCCGGCGAGCCATTCGGGATCCACACGACGTCGACGCACCCCGGTTCGCCTTCTGTCGCGCCAAGCAACATAGGAGGCGACGGGGGTTGAGTGTTGCCGTTGGAGACGGAGGCACTTGTCTCCAACGAAAAAGCACTCAACAACCCCGCCGTGTTATGGGCAGACACCGAGAAATACCAGGTCCCGTCAGTCAGTCCGCATATGTACGTGTCGGTCGCACCCGACACGTCCACGGAATCGTCGTACGAAGTGGCGCTTCCGTCCTCGACGGACGCGGCCCCGTAGTAGACCCTGTAAAAATCGACGTCGCCCTCGGAATTGGCTATCCAGGTCAACTGGCCACATCCAATGTCGTCGCCCTGGGCGGAAAGGCCCGTCGGCGCCGACGGCGGCAGGGGTGTCGTACCGCTCTCGGAGATCTCGTACAGGTCACCGTTGACCGACTGATCCGCGAAATAGGTCACACCGTCGAGCGATGAATTAGCTGAGGTCAGTAGAATTGAGTTTTTCTTTATTGAAAAAGTTTTTTCAGGACTCATGTTGAACAGAAATACTCGTTTGCTGTCGCTCGCCTGGCCGGCGTCAAGGGCGTGACTCTGCCCTGGCCATACGGCTGCAAGTGACAGCAAAACCAGAATCAGCAAGGCGGCACGCAGACATACTGCAGTGGTGCCGAGGCTGGTGGTGCGGAACATGAAGTACTCCCTCCGGCCTTGCAACTTTTACTTTTGGGGATTTAGCGGAGGCGTAAACAGCAAAAAACGTGCGCTGGTCCCGGCAAGGTCCGGTGACGTTCTTTTTTACATTTCAAACTGTCGCGAACGGGGTTGAACTGCCGGAACGTCCCGCCGAGGCGTTCAAGATTGACCAGGCGACTGGAAGCGGGAGTGTGAAGATCAGTTGATCCGCATGCGGGTCTCTGGCGGCGCCGATCTTATCGGCATCGAGGGGCAGTAACGGGGAACTGCCAGGAAGAGCTTGCAAACACGGGACATTCGGAAACCCGACATTGGTTTTTGTCGCTGATGTTGGCCCGGCGTGCGAAAACAGCGCCCGTATCGCAGGAAAGACGCAAAATGCGCCCGCGGCCAGGGGAAAAGCTGGTTCTCGGCATCAGGTTGACACCGGGCACAAATAGCGTTATTATTATAACTTGTTGTCTCAATAGTTAGTTACTCGGTCGCCCAAGGCTTCGCCCATCCACCCTAACGCATCGTGAGGACATATGCGGGCGTTTATACC
>CAYUDF010000762.1:0-2214 GCA_964443465.1 uncultured bacterium | reverse complement strand
TTTCGATATCGTAGCGGTAGATGTCGGTGCTGCCCGAGCTGTCGGCCGAAGTAAACAGGAAAAAAGTCCCGTCGAACGAAAAAAACGGCTGGTTGTCGTAACCGGCTCTCGCAGTAACATTTCTTGGCCGGCCCACGACTAAAGAACCGTGTTCCACGGATATCGGTGCAATGTATATATCGGTACCTGGAGGCGCCTGCCCGACCGCCGGGTCTGGAAAAACTGCGGTCGCCGTCAAAAGACAAGCAAACATATAGATCAGTTGTTTCATCGTTTCCCATTATAGGTCGATGATATCCTTTTGTTCGAGTTCAAATTTCCCCGTTTGGGAGGGTGGCGGCTCCAAGATTTGGATTGGGCCTGGAGTTGTGATCGAATATCCTCAGTGGTATGGATAAATCCTGGAGCAATATCAGGAAAATTCCGGAAAACGCGGGCGAACTGTTCCCGGCGGCGATTTATCTCGCCACGTGGATATCCCCCTCCTTCACTTCCTTCCTCGACAAAGACATCGTCAACACGCTCAGTCTGTGCATGTGGCTTGAGTTCATCATGGGACACGCCGGTACAGCATTTGCCGTCACGGCGTTTGTGGCTGGATCTCGTCGCAGCCGGGTCCGGATGGCCGTCATTTTTGGCCTTGTGTACGCATGCCTGGTGGTCGGAATGTGTTTTATGATGCAGAGTTTCTACCCGCTGATCCAGTTTGGACTGGTTTTCTACGGGCGGATACGGCTGGCGGCGGCGGACACAGCGGGGAGCGGAAACAAACTGTCGTCGGTCCTCACGGCCGCGTCGCGTGTGTTCCTGTTGATGATCGCTTTGGCGATTGCAGCTCTTTTGCCGCTACCCCGGCTGGGTCTCCCCCCGGAGGCGCTTTCGCATGGTGGCGGGGGTGAAATGGCGGATAAACCACAAATGGGAATGGCCTGGGGATTTATCTATTTTACGGCGAGCTGGTACCTTTACGTGGTGGTCGCCCCGAAAATTAGGAGAAAAATAGACGCCTTGCAGAAATCGGGGAAATAGCGTGGCAACTGTTATCAAGGGTATCGTGGTTTTGTTTGTCCTCATCGGTATCCCTCTCGTCATCTGGGGCGCGTGGAAACTGTATAGTTCGGCCCGCGAAATAGCCGAACTACCCCGTAGTTCGGCCCGCGAAATAGCCGAACTACCCCGTGGTTCGGCCCGCGAAGTAGCCGAACCACCCCGTGGTCCGGACGAAAAGAAACAACCCTCCATCCGATATGTTTTAACGACGCGTTTTGTGCTGATTGTGGCGGTTGGACTTGCCTTTGTGCTGATTCCGGTTCTGATCTGGCGCGTGGCTGCGCCGATGCTGGAAACGCCGGCGGGTATCGAGATGACGGCGCAGCTCGAAAACGAAATCGCGGAGATACTGGAATGGCGGGTTGGTCCGATCTCGGTCCGGTCGATGTTGATTGGTTCTGGTCTGTTGTTTGTTCTCGTTTTTATTTTGTCGCTGGTGACGAAAATACTGAAGCGCTGAAGCTATTTTTTCTTTACGATTAATTCGTCGACAAAAATGAACGCTTCGCCGCCAGCGCCCGGGTGCCACGCGGGAATCGTACCGTAGTTGATCGCGCGGAATCGCAGATAACGCACGGGGGCGCCGTCGAGTGTGACCTCGAAGTCGGTGACAAACACGCCTTCCACGTCGTCGGGAACCGTGTGCCCGACGCGTCCCGCTTCCGAGAAAGACAAACCATCTTCTGACACTTCAACCACCAGTTCCGCGGGCATCCAGATCCACGAACGCATGTCCTGCAGAAAACTGCCCCCGGCGACGGCGACCGCGACCGGTTCACCCAGATCGAGCGTAGCCACAAAATCCTGGTCCTGGTAACCCTGCCACGCGCCGGTCCGCCAGTCTTCTGGGCCACGCCGTCCGTCGATCAACGCGTCGGGTCCACCCGCCGTGTATTGGCTGTTGGGTACTGAAGCGACGTCTACACTCCAGGTGTGTTCGATGGCGTCGAAACGGGCCGTCACCACGGGGCTGGTCCATTCGGAAAAAACAGTCACGAACCGCAGTGTTGTTGTGGTTTCCAGCCGGATCGGACCGGTATACGCCGTTCCCTCAACGGGATCAACGTCGGGTTGGTCGGTCCAGCGGATACTGGCGGTACTCCCGCCGCCGGCGAGGTGCACGACCAGCGAGTCTCTGAACCGATCACTCGCAGCCACCGCCCA
>CAYUDF010000761.1:0-2218 GCA_964443465.1 uncultured bacterium | reverse complement strand
GGCTTGGCTCATTCGATCTTTGGTGCCATCATCGGTGGTCTGTTTGCACTGGTTTCCCTCCTCGTTCGCCGAAAGCCCCCGTTCTTTCTGCCAGCGTCGTTCGTCTTCGCTCTATCGGTCGGACTCTATGCTTCGGCATACGTTTTCGCGGTGGAGAATCTGGCGCTTCCGGCTAACATAACGCTGCACGATCCCGTTCGGATAGCGGTCCTGTGGCGATCCCTCCTTTACGGGTTGGTGTTTGGAGCAATCGCATTCGCGACCGGAATCCCGCTGTTCTCGCGCCTTCGGTCAGGTGCCGTCCGTCGTTTGCTTGTCGTCGTCCTCGTCCTCATCACGGGTGTGTCAGCGGTCAACCTCGTTCGTTGGAACGCCTCTGCGGCGCGCTACGAGAATGTGGACCGAGCCTCGATATCGTTGGAAGACCACCCCGGAAAGGTCATCGTTATAGGGCTTGACGGGGCAACGTGGCAGCTTCTGGACAGTTTTTCCGAGGAGGGACTCCTGCCGATTTTTGACAGGCTCCGGGACCAGGGCGCGACGTTGAACCTCGTCACGCACGGCCGCAGGGTTTCTCCTGCCGTGTGGACCGGAGTCGCCACTGGATGGAGCCACGACAAGCACGGGATTCGCGGCTTCATGGTTCCGGATCCGGTCACGGGCGCTGTTCGAGCGGTGGAGAGTGGGGACCGTCTCAAACCGGCTGTCTGGCAAATCCTATCCGAGTTCGGGAAAAGGTCCGTGATCCTCAACTGGTACGTTGGCTACCCAGCGGAGCCAGTGGATGGGGCAATCGTGTCCCGCGTTTTTGATTTGGACGAATATTCCGTCTATCCAAAGGAATATCAACCGGCAGTGACTGCCATCCTGGGTTCGGCGGGTGTGACCGTTGAGGGGGAGGACAGAGCATACGCGGAAGTCAAGGCTGTCTTTGACCTCGCCGAGGAATCGCTCGAAGATTGGCAGCCAGACCTCTTGATGCTCTACGTCAATCGGATCGACGGGTATCAACATCTTCACTGGGCAGCCATCGAACCGGAGGAGTTTGGCGAAGAGTGGGCTATCACCGAGGAACAGGAGCGCGAGGGCGGGGATCGGCTCAGGCGACTCTGGTCTCAAGTTGACCGGCGCGTTGGGGAACTCGTTGAAGCTGCCGGGGAAGGTGCATCGGTGATCATCATCTCCGACCATGGCTTCAGACCGCGCTCGAAAATGATGGCGTTCCTGCGGCCGAACGATCTCCTGGAGGCGATGGGCCACCTGGCCTGGGCCGAAGGCGAACGGGGAGTCGTCGACTTCAGCAGGACTCGGGTGTTTTCGGGTCAGCCCGACACCTATGAATCAGTGATCGGCTTCTCAATCAACCTCTCCGGCCGCCAGCCGGAAGGAACTGTTCCACCGGACTCGCAGCTTGCCGTCGCGAGGCAAGTGGCGAAAGAGCTTTCGGAACTCAAAGTTGAGGAGACGGGTGATCCGCTTTTTCTGCGCGTGGATCTCGCTCCGAAGGGCGACGGTACAACGGCTCAGGACAAGAGCTTCGACATCTACGCCGAGCAGGCAGCTGCCGTGCGCACGAACGGATCGGGCAGGACCGTGTTGATAGCCGGTAAGCAGCATCTGCTCGACGATTTTTTGACGCTCAAAGAAGACAATTCCGGGAACCATGCTCCGCGGGGGATATTCATCGGTGTCGGCCCCGCATTCCGGAGAGCCAACGTTCTGCCTCTAATGGCGGACTTACCGTACACAGATGTACTCACCTATATAACCGGTTATGTTAGTCGTTTGGAAGGGCTTTACCGGACCCTTCGTATCCTTGGAGCTCTCGACCCCTACACCAGCATCGACATCACGCCGACCATCCTCTACCTGCTCGGGCTTCCATTTTCCACTGAGATGGAGGGTGTGCTGATGGAACGAGTGCTTGCGCCAGAACTTCTTAGAAGCCGCGACGTCACACTCATCGAGACCTACGATTTCATCGAGACTCCGCGAGGCCGTGAGAGCGAAGGTATCGACTCAGAAAAGGCGCTCGAGCAGCTGCGGGCGCTCGGCTACATCCAATAGGGTTGGGCACCGAATGGACGCCCATGTTGACAACAAAACTGGCTCCTCACGAGAATCTGTGCATTGAAGCGGGCTCTGGGAGGTCCCCCAGCCAGTGCTACAGAGCGGTGGTGTAAGTGGTGGCTTTTCGGAATCCGTAGCATCGTCGCCT
>CAYUDF010000760.1:0-2224 GCA_964443465.1 uncultured bacterium | reverse complement strand
GCCTGGGTCGTGAATATGGTGCTTCCCGGGTTTTCCAGGGGAACGCCACTGGCGTCGGTAATGCCGCCGGTAAAATAAAGCTCGTAGACCGTGTTGTACTGCAGGGGATTAATCGGCGTCAGCGACACCTTTTTGTTGCCGTCGCTGAAACCATATGCGACGGCCACGGGTGTCGCCTCACCGAGCGGGACAAGGTACAACGTCAAATCGGCGATGGAAGCAGGCTGAATTTCACGCGTAAACGTCGCCTGGACTGCCGTGGTCACACTGACATCGGCGGCGTTGTTCGGAGGCAACACTTGTGAAAACCGCAATGGCAGGGAGCCTGGATCCACAGCGGCCGTGACAATAAAATTCAACGGCGATCCGGTGAGACCCGTCGCGACTATTTCGGCAAACTGCGTTCCCACTGTGGGTCCGCATATGTAATCGGCCTCGGCATATCCATCCTCGTCGGTCGCCACAATAATCGTGCTTACGATAGATCCATCGAGGTCGAAGAAACCGTTGTTCGATCGAAACTCGATCGCCACGCCGGCCAGCGACTGACCCGAAGTGGTACTTACACGTACGCGCAGCGGCGCGGCCAGCGGCTGGTTCACCACACCGGTTCGGTAGATTTCCGACGCGAACGAGATCGACTGCGCCGTACTGAAATCAAAGATCAGGAGACTGTCGGATGACGTCGATGCCGCGTAGAACCGCGTCGCGTCCGGAGTGAACTGTCCTTCGAGAGCTGACTGGGCCTCGTCGAGGACCCGGTTCCCTACGTAGTCAAACGGCACAAAGTTGGTATCGTAATAGTATAAACCGTCGTCCGTCACGTTGGTAATCGCACGGTCACCGCGCGGCGACATCCGGATGCGCTCACCATAGCCACTCTGAGAACCCGACAGGCCGAAAGCCCCGGGGTCCATCGAAAACGGATTGAACGGTATTCTCAGGTCGTATCTGAATATATGCCGCTCCGTTGTGAATTCATCCGCCACCCACACCATGGCCGAATCGGCATCGGGGTAAAACTGCACCGAACGAGGGGTCGGCGGTGGATTGCCGCCGAACGGCAGGTTGCCCGTCAGTGTGAGGTAGAAGGGTGAGAATGGATCCAGAATCAATGTCCAGATCCCGGGTACCGCGCCGTCCAGTACCATCGCGTACATACCATCTGGCGAAATCCCAAAATCCGTGCAGTCGTCGAACGGGATTAAATCCGTCACTTCGAGAAAGTCCGGTGATCCTTTGACGAGATCAAACACGAAAAACATGCTCTCGCACGGGTCAAAAACGATTCCAAACTCTCCGCTCGGGCTGATCTCGACCAGTTCGGGACACGACCACCCCTGATCGAAATTGCCGGTCGAAATCGAACCAATGAGTTTTTGAAAATCCGGAGAGCTCTGGTTGGTGTTGAGGACGGGGACGTCATCACATTCACTACTTACCGCGAATGCCATCTTGCCGTCGGGCGAAAACGCGATTTCATTTACACAACAGCATAACGCACCCACCGTACCGAGAAACTGGTTAAAGGACGGGCTGGCGGGATCGATGTCCAGAAAATAGATCTCGCCGAGGCCTCCCCCGATCAGTGCGAGGTCGCCCAGAGGAGAGATCGCCACGGCGTCCATCAAACTGAAAGCAACAGACGATGGCGACGTCTTGGCCGCCAGGCGGATGTTACCCGGGGGCGTGGGACCCAACACGTCAAAGAAAATCGCGTTCGAGTATTCGATCGGAAACTGGATAGTATCCGACGGATCGACCCCGAGCCGGACCGGGCCGCTGGTGGCACTGTCGGGCACGGTCACGATGACGGAGGTGCCCGTCTCACGATTGGGCTGGACCTGGATGCCGTTGAAATCCACGAGGACCTGTCCGCCGAAGAAACCCTCGCCGTTAATTACAATCTTGGCGCCCGGAGGGCCGCTCCGCTTTGACAAGCTGGAGACGGCCGGTCCCAGACCGATCGCCGTTGCGATCAGCTGCTGTGCGTCCCGCACTATTGAATACGCGTAAAAACCGTCGGGTGACACTGCGATGTCAACCGGATCGAGCGGATGCGGTATGGTTGCCGCCACCGTACGAAAGGTCGGATTCTCACTGTTGAGGTCGATCACGTCGATCTGGTTGAGCTGCTTGTTGGCCGAATAGACCCACGAGCCCCCCGGTGTGATGGTCACACCCCATCCGGCTCCGCCGGTGGTGATGTCCTGGACAAACGTCA
>CAYUDF010000759.1:0-2225 GCA_964443465.1 uncultured bacterium | reverse complement strand
CCGGTTAAAACACCGTCTTCAATTTTCCACTTGCCCCAACCCCACCCGCCTGGAAACCAGCCATCGGAAAAATCCCAGCTCAAGACCTCGGTCCAGGTCGTGCCGTCGATTACCACCGCGGCGGTATCCGCCGCCGGTAGTTCGTCCAAAACGCTGCTGTACTGATTCCCCGACCCGTCACACCCCCATACCAGGCAGAAGCTGCAAACAAGAACGAGCAGTAGAGCCGGCTTGGGAGTCTTATGTTTCCTGGAATCGAACAAAATAAAATCACTCCGATCAACGTTGCGTTTCCGCTTCGGTGTTTTTCCGATCTAGTTGGCGATATGCAGTTCCGGATACCATTCTTCCACGGCTTCCCCGGCAAGCGCCGCAGCGATTCGGGGCGACGCCTGGCCGTCTCCATACAAGTTGACGGTCCGAGCCATTCTCGTATACACCGCGGGACTGTCCAGCAGGCGAGTGGTCTCCCGCACCACACTGTCGTAGCTGGTACCGATCAGGCGGGCGTTGCCGGAGTACACACCTTCGGGCCGCTCCGTCACCTGCCTCATTATAAGAATCGGTTTCCCCAGGTACGGAGCTTCCTCCTGGATTCCCCCGGAGTCGGTCAGTACAAGGTGGCACCGGCGCAATACGTGGATCAGCGTTCTGTAATCCAGCGGAGCGAGGAGATTCACTCCTTCCGTGTTGCCAAGAATTGCGTGGACGGTATCAAACACCTTCGAATTGGGGTGGACCGGGTAGACAAACTGTATCTCCCCGCCGTACGACACGGAAAGATCTCGTATTGCCCGGCAGATCAACTCCAGCGGCCTGCCGAGATTCTCCCGCCTGTGGGCGGTTACAAGGACGATCCTGCTGTTTTTCGGGAGGCGCTTGAGGGGATCGTTTCTGGGCCCGCCGTTTAGCGTGGCCAGCGTATGAAAGAGCGCGTCGACACCGGGATTGCCGGTAACCAGTATGTCTTCGTCTTCGATACCCTCGTTGAGCAGGTTGGATTTGGCCAGCAATGTCGGCGCAAAGTGCAGGTCGGCGACCGAACTGACCAACAGGCGGTTGATTTCTTCGGGGAACGGCTGTGTCTTGTCAAACGTGCGTAACCCGGCTTCGATATGCGCCACTCTCACGCCCGCGTATCTGGCCGCCAGCGCGGCGGCCATGGCAGTAGTAGTGTCTCCCTGCACTACGATCCAGTCGGGCTGTTCTTCGCGCAGCACCCTGCTGAAGTTGTCCATCACCCGGCCCGCGACGTCGGCCGGAGACTGGCCTTTGGTCATCAGGTCAAGGTCGTGACTGGGGCGCACGCAAAAATACTCAAGTGCCTGGTCGAGTATTTCGCGGTGTTGCGCGGTTACACACGTTTGGTGACTTATCTTTCCGGGATAGGATTCCAGCGCGCGGATTACCGGCGCCATTTTTATTGCTTCGGGTCGTGTTCCGAATACAGTAAGTATCTTGATTGTCGCTGCCATGTGAATAGCCAACCTTTGCAGTTGCCAACGTGGTTCGTTGAAGTCGCAGGTACGCGCTTTGTGTACGGGCCAAGGGTGAAATAACTAACTGAGCTTTTCTGAAAAGCTCGCGGATATTGGTGGGACAGGGAGTTGTTGCCGGATCGCACTGCTTCTACCTCTCGGCTCGAAAGACGGCCTGTGGTCCGGACTACTTATTCGACACATGTAATTATACAACATGTAGCGGTACCGCTGTGAAGCAATAAATACCGATTTGTACAATATTATGTTTTTTATTTGTAGTTTATTAAAACAGCTATTACGAGGAATACGGCAGCAAGAAGAAACAACTGAACAAAGAGAGGAAGCATAAACCGCAACCAGCGACCATAAGGAATTCTTGCGAGTCCGAGCATTGCCATCAAAATTCCGCTGGTCGGAATGACCATGTTACTGAGCCCGTCGCCACAGGTGAACGCAAACACGGCCGTTTGTCGGGTGATTCCAAGAATATCCGACAGCGGCGCCATTAACGGGATGCTTACGGCAGCCTGTCCGGACCCCGACGGTATAAAAAGGTTAAGAGTGGATTCATACAACAGCATTCCGACGACTGCGATATACTTCGGCACCGTTTGTAACACCATCGCGGCGCCATGAACCACCGAATCAATTATCAATCCGTCACTCAACACCACTGCGATACCGCGGGCAAAACCGACAACCAGGGCGGCGACAACCATTTCTTCCATTCCCTTGACAAAAGAT
>CAYUDF010000758.1:0-2231 GCA_964443465.1 uncultured bacterium | reverse complement strand
CAGCCGCCCCCTGCGCCCGTTCGATCGCTTGACGAAAAGTGCCGTAGATCGATGTCCGGCGTACCTTTTCCAGCAGCGTCGATGCGCCCGTGTCGGAAAGTGTTGAGTCGTGCGGAGACATTTATACCGTCCGTTGGCAGATCGTTGTCCAAGCACGAAAGCCCCCACCGATTTCTCGAGGGGGTATCGTTCTACCTTGAGTGGCTTCCAAGATACTACCATTCAGGCAGTTATGACAGGTAGATTTTCCCGCAGCCACCGTTTTTTGTTGTAGCGTCCCATCAGCATTGCCATTAATGTACAATATTGTATTTAAGGTACACTATTGACATTAAGGTACAATTATTGCACACTAGATATAGCGATGAAACATCAAAGACCAAAAGCTCGCTGGCCTGATTATGACGTTGATGGCGTGTTGATAGAGGCCAAATCAGGATTGCAGGCGATCCACTGGGTAAGAAACGTATTCCTGCGGCTGGCCTATACGTTGTCAAATCGGCCAGAGGCAAGAGCGTTCCTGCTCTTGATCGACCCCGAATTGTCCGAAACACGAATACGTGAAGAGTGGCGGATGGCGCAAAAAGCCTTTCGCCCCGACCTTCTCGTCCGACTGCAGTTTGTTATCTACAAAGACGGCAACTACACAGGAATACCGCATGAACCGGCAACCGCCGATATTGAACTTCTCGAAAGAGTTCGCCGCACGGAAGTATCGCACGGCCGGCACCGACTTCAGAGGCCGGACTACTCTGGTGAAATCCTCAAAATCCTGCTGTTGCAGTGGTTCAGGAAAAGAGGGCCTGTGACCTCGGTGTGGTTGTCAAACACGGTGGGATGCAACTATCGGACAGTAGCAAGAACAATCAACAGCCTCGGAAATTCCGTCATTCGGCATTCCGACAAAAGCGTCGAGCTCGGCTATTTCCCGAAGGATCCGTGGAACCGGCTCCTCGTAACTTCCAACAGATCCCGGGCAACCATCCGCTACTCCGATCAATCGGGGCAACCCCGATCAACGGAATCTCTGCTTAATCGTCTGATCCGGTTAAAAAGACCCGACATCGCGATTGGCGGAGTACCGGGTGTGAGACAACTTCACACGGATATCGATCTCGTTGGCTCACCGCGTCTGGATCTCTCCATTCATTGTCCTGGAACGTATACCGACGTCGACTTCGTCAAACTTCTGGATCCCGCTCTGGAAAGAGAAAACAACCCCGAAAATCCGGCATCGCTGGTGCTGCATTTCGTTCGACGAAAAACAGCGATGTATATTGTCGATCCCGGTGGCGTGACCTGGGCCGACCCCGTGGAGTGCCTGCTCGATCTGTACGAAGCGCGCCTTGATTCCCAGGCGTTTGAATTTCTGGACGTTTTGTCACCCGCTTCGGAGGAGTGACTATTTTGCCACCTGATTCCATGAAACCGGTTTCGCCTGAAGCGGTACTCCAGTCACTTTCATCCGCAATACCGGACACGTGCAAAAAGAATTTCATCATCATTGGCAGCCTGGCCGCGGGTTATTATTTCTTCAAAGACAAACCCAATATGGTTGTGCGGACAAAGGACGTCGACTGCCTCCTGTCACCGCGGATCGAGGCTGTACCAACCGGAGAAGCAGTGACCGAGCAATTATTCAGCGCCGGTTGGACGTTCAGATCGGATTCAAACTGGCCGGCCCCAGGTGACGAAAATACACCCGTCGCCGACTTACCCGCCGTTCGACTGAATCCCCCCGACAATACAGACTGGTTTGTCGAACTGCTCACCGTCCCTGAATCGTCGAACGAAAGTAACCGCCAATGGATCCGATTAAAGACCTCTCGCGGTTTTTTCGGTTTGTGCAGTTTTCGATTTCTTTCGCTGACCAGTTACGATCCAATATCAACGCCGTTTGATATTGCTATTGCTCGCCCCGAAATGATGGTACTCGCCAACCTCCTCGAACATCCTACAATCGGTCAGGAAACTATGTCCGGTATCATTCAGGGACGAACTATCAAACGCAGCAACAAGGATCTTGGTCGTGTACTCGCCATCGCCTTTCTGAGTACGGGGCGGGACGAAGATGTTCTTCTCGAATGGCCGGCCGTATGGCGCAGCGCACTTCAATCAATCTTCACGGATGACTGGCCGGTACTAGCCCGCCGATGTGGATCGGGTCTGGAAGAATTGTTATCCAGTCCCGGGGATCTTGAAGAAGCGCACCACACGTGCGCCTACGGACT
>CAYUDF010000757.1:0-2232 GCA_964443465.1 uncultured bacterium | reverse complement strand
GTGGATATGTCTATCCCGGAGATTGCTTCGGAACTGGCTGTAGATGCGGTGGTGGAAACACAGGTCATGTGCCTGGGAGATACCATCTGCCTCCAGGTAAGGGTAATTACACCATTCCCTGAGGAAAAACAACTCTGGCCCGAACTTGACTGGATACAAAACGACGATCTAAAGGCAAAAACCACAAAAACATGGGAACTTGCCCTCGAAAAAAGCGTGTTAACTCCCGAGGACCTTCAGACAATCCCCTTTACGTTGTTGTGCGGACCGGATCTCAAGGTCACTTTCATGGACCACAAGCGCAGCGTGGTACACATCGCCAAAGCCGCCGGCGAAAAATGCAATGAGTTCTACCACGGCGAACTGCCGGTGGATATGGACGTTGTCATCGCCGGCGCCATACTGGCCGACGTCGGCAAACTTCTGGAATACGTGCTGGACGAAAACGGCAAGGCGGTCCAGGGCACCTACGGCAAATATCTGCGGCACCCGTTCAGCGGCGTCTCCATCGCCGAGCAATGCGGTGTTCCACCCGAAGTGACACACATTATCGCCACTCATGCGGGCGAAGGAAACATGGTCAAGCGAACCACCGAAGCGTATATCGTGCACCACGCGGACTTCATGACGTTTCTCCCGTTCAAGGAGCGCCTGCAGGTCTGAGACGTGCGTAATCGACACATCACAAGTCACCGGCTGTTACTCCGAAATTTGTCAGGTGATCATGGTGAAGCCGTTTCAATACGTAAAAAGGAAAATCCGGAGCTCACGAATCTGCCGGCCGTGGTTATATCGCGAGTATGTATACGCACGCGATAGCTGCAGGACATTCAATCGAGTTGTGTTCCACAAGAATGATTGGCGACATGTCGCCGAACGCGCTCCTTCTATGGTCGGTTTTAATATTACCGATCGATGTAACGCCAACTGCTGTTATTGCGCACACCGGATGAACCACCCCGAAGGCGCGATGGACATGCAAATTTTTGAGAAGGGTGTCAGTGATTTCAGCGATATGGGAGGTGGAACGATCGGGTTGGCCCCGCTGACGGGCGAACCACTCCTGGACCCCTTATTTGCGGAACGCGTGCGATTTTCCGCGCAAATCGACAACATCGAAAAAGTCTGCTTCGACACAAACGGTATTCTGCTACAGGACGACTGCGTCAGGGAAGAACTTGTTCAGTTGTCGTCACTTATACCGATCAGAATCAATATTTCCTTGCCCGGGTTTGACAAAGAGTCGTTTGAATCAGTAACCCAGGTCCATTGGAACGACGAGATACTGTACGGAATAAAAAGCCTGCTGAAAACCCGGGCGGTTTGTGAAGGGCGGCTGCACGTCATCTTGTCAATCCAGCCCGACAGGGACGGTGTACTGGAAGACCACAACTTCAGGGAGCATATCCGTCCTTATATTCTGGACGACGATATTGTACTGGACGGCAGAATCAGGGATAACTGGTGCGGGCAGATCCAGCAGAACGATCTCACGGGTGACATGGTCATGCGGAGACACCTGACGATTGTTGGAATCCCCTGTCACGTCATGACGGACGGACATATCGATATACTCTTCGACGGAAGCGTGAGGATCTGTGGCTGCCGATACGGCGCCGATGGAAAGTATGACGAACTTATCATCGGAAACATAATGGAGCAGAGTTTGTCTGATATCTGGTTCGGTGAACGGGCAAGAGAAGTAAGCGAGAGATTTACCAGGATGGACATTCCGGAAGTGTGCCGGCAATACCGGTTGTATTCACCCGCCTGACACACGCAATAACGACACGACCTACGTTTTCATCTTTTTCTTTTTAGCCGCCGGAAACAAAACATTATTGAGGATCAGCCTGTAGCCGGGTGAGTTGACGTGCAGCGAGAGCTCGGTGGGCGGATCACCCACGGCGTGCTGGTAGTCTTCCGGGTCGTGTCCGCCCAGGAACGTGAACGTACCACGTCCGAAATTGCCGTGCAGGTACTTGACTTCGCTGTGCACCTGGTCCTCGCCGAGCAGCACAACGCTTTTCTTGATGAGGTCTTTCTTGAAACCGGTAGTCTGGCCGAGGAACCCTTTTACCACCGAAACGTGGTTCTGTGTAAGCATCGTCGGCACAGGATCGTACTTGGCCGAAAACTCGAACAGTGTAAAAAAATCCGATTCGGCGCCGCGCGCTCGCACGTAGTCGCTGGTGTCGATATCTGAAAACTCGTACACAAACGGGTTGGTAA
>CAYUDF010000756.1:0-2234 GCA_964443465.1 uncultured bacterium | reverse complement strand
CTCGCGGAAATCGCCGTGGTTGAGCAGTCGCGAGATTTTAGCCAGCACCTTGATATGATCTCTTCGGCTCTCTTTGGGGCCGAGGATGATAAAAAACAGATCGACTTCCTTGTGATCGAGAGAGTCGAAATCCACCGGTTCGCTTGTTCTGTAGAAACCCGCAACGAGTTGCTCGACGCCGTCCGTATAAGCGTGAGGAATAGCTACGCCGTTGCCAATACCGGTACTCATCACTTTTTCACGTTCGATGACGTCCTGGATGACCTGGTCCTTGTCCTTGATATGCCCCCTGGTATGGAGGTCCTCGATGATCGTCTCGAGAAGGTTATCCTTGTTGGCCGGCGTCAGGCCGGTTTTGATGTTTTCGCTGTTGAAAAGATCGGACAGTTTCATAAAAAAGCCCCGTCAACGTCTGTAGACACGCGCTGCGCAACCGTTTGATTTTAAAGGTTGAAAATAGTGATTTTGCGCTGGCGGTGTCAAGGCATTACTACACCGGAACGGGGGGTGCCTCCACAACCGAATCACGAGGACTCCTACAGCCTTTCCTCCATGGATTCGAACAATCGAAGCAGCCGGTCGAGTTCGTCAGGGGAAACCGGTCGAAGGCTCCGAAAACCGCTGTTTCGCAACCGGTCCACGGCAGCCCGATCCCGTACATTCGGAGAGGCCAGCGTAACCGCGATATTTCTGAAGATCGTCTCGAAGTAACCGGTGTCCTCCGCCCGGCAGGCCAGTACGGTTTCGGGAAGCGCGGGGAGCGATTTGACCACTACCAGCTCGTTTTCACCGATTTCACCGGCTTTGACCAGTGCCGCCACGTCGCTCGCCCGGCACGCGCCCAGCGGAAATTCCCCGAACAGGACCGAAAATACCGTGCGTGCTCCTCCGCCCGGCGCCGGCGCAAACGACAATTCCCCGATACGGCCGGGAGTCTCGAAACCGGAGGATTCCAGGTAGGCCAGCTGTAACCAGCATCCGTTGATGGAGCGCGGCCCCAGAAAAATAACGTCATCCCGGCGGGCAGCCGCCGTTACAGTGGCCCCGCGCCGGGAAACCAGGAGAGCCGCGTCGCTTCCGCCCTGTTTTCTACCGACAGAATACAAGGCAACCAGCCCGCGTCTCACCCGTTCTTCTACAAATTCCCCGGTCTCCATCAGGTAAAGACCGCACCCGTCGTCCCACTCCACCCCACGGGAACGGATCGTAACGGGTCTCCCCGTTTCCCTGGCGATCAGCTGGCGCAGTGCGGCGGCCCCCTCTTGTCCCCCACCGGTTTCGCTGTTGTCCGGCACACCCACGACGATGGCATTGTGGCCGCCGAAGCCATCGCCACCCACGATCGCGCTCAACGTAATGGCCAGCACCATCAGCATGACAATGACAGTGAGAAACCGCCCCATGTAGGCCGAAACGATATTGATATCGATCACGCGCATCTTGTTGTCCATTTTGATTGAATCGGCGATTAATCCGTCACCGGCTGACAAATCGTCTACGGAGAGTTTTCTATACCCTCGGCTTTTGTGATTTCAACCGTCAGGCTGTCGACGTTCATCGACAACAATTCGACTCCAGGGGGGAGAATCACTTCCGGGGCAATTCTGTACCGCGCTTCCGCGAGTCCGCCGAGGTTCAGCAGCACGGACACATCTCCGGATGACAAAGTATCGAGTACTGCTCGCGGTCCGGTCAACGTCAACGTTACCGCACTTGGAATAACCACCGTCGAGAAATCCTCCGAGTCCACAAGTACTGTTGGCGGGACGTTGGAAAGGACGCGTTGCCCTTTCTCATTCACTTGTACGGCAACCGTCACCCGGTCAGGGTCACACTCCAGCTGTCGCGAGCCGATCACAATCTGCAGTTCGCGTTCGAACGATGATTTGATTTTAGATTGATCCAGTACCTCCGTCGCCATACTGCGTATGTTCTGTGCAACGGACGCTGGTCCCTTGATCGACACCCAGGAGGGTGTGATAGAAAACGATCCTTCCAGAATCAGGTCGTCCGGAAGGGTGCCCGTGGTGGAAAGCGTCACCGGTACCCGTCTCGTGACAAGCGACTCCATTTGCAGATCAATAGAAAGTGGTTCGAGTATTCGCACGTTTCGCCGGTCGATACCCGAGGGCAACTGGATCTGTCTCGGAGACAGCGATACGCGCTGCCGGCCCGGCGCAGCCTGTGAGAGGTCGATGCCCAGGGCGAGGCGTTTGAATCCCATCAACATCAAC
>CAYUDF010000755.1:0-2234 GCA_964443465.1 uncultured bacterium | reverse complement strand
ACTTCGTAACGCATGCCGAACGGTTTGTTTTCGCTGGGGATGTCGAGCTCGTGGAGCTCGATGATTTCGATGGTGTCGGTGCCGTACTTGTAGTCGAACCAGTGGTCACCGATCATGGCGGCGACCACTCCGGCTTTTTTGACGGCGAGGGAGGCGGTGCCTGCTAATCCGTGGTTACGGACGCTGGTCGTCAGTCTGTTAAAAGCGTTCATGTATCATGAACCGTTGGCCAGTCGTTTCCCTTCAGCAAACGCGCGCCTGTTCAGGTCGAGGATCTTCTCGGGAAAACGCATTTCGAGCGCCTTCTGCCACGCGTCTTCCGGCAGGTCCAGGAACGCGGCCGTTGACCCCAGGAGCACCACGTTGGCGCAACGTTTGTCGCCGGCTTCAATAGCGGCCTCCAGGGCGGGCACCACCGTGGTCGGGTATCCCTTAGTGCGCAGAAATTCCGGCACGCCTTCGGGGTACTCCGCTTCGGCGGCGCCGGGCATCTGGATCGGTTTGATGGCGCGGTCGTCCATCACCACGCGGCCGCCCGGTTTGAGGTAGTGGGCGTACCGTAGCGCTTCCAGCCGTTCGACGGCAAACAACACGTCGACCTCTCCGCACCGGACCAGCGGCGAAAACACCTTATCGCCATACCTCACGTGGCTCACCACGCTGCCGCCGCGCTGGGCGACGCCGTGTACTTCCGACTGTTTGGCTTCGAGCCCCTGCGACAATGCGGCCAGGGCCAGCGTCTCGCTGGCGACGAGCACACCCTGCCCGCCGACTCCCGCCATCAATACGTTTATAATTTTATTCGGCATCTGATTTCTCTTTCGATGTTACAACGCCGGCATGTGCAGGGCGTTGGGCTGACACAGTTCGGCGCACATTTCACACCCGACGCACTGAAGCCCGTCTATAATGGGGCCGGTCGCGTCGTCCCAGTCGATTGCCGGGCAACCGAGGTCGTAACACACCTTGCACAACGTACACTCTTCCTGCTCGAACTGAATCACGGGAACGTTTGCCAGCTTCCGCCTCTCCTCTCGAATCATCCGGCACGCGTGTTTGGCGATGACCACTGACGGGCCGGGAAAATCGATCGCTTCGCGCATGGTTTTGCGCATCTGTTTCATGTCGTACGGGTCGATCACACGGATAAACTTTATGCCGATCGCTTCGACCAGTTTTTCCAGGTCGACGGCCGGCGCGGGGGCTCCGCCGACGTCCTTGCCGCTGGCCGGGTTCTCCTGCTGACCGGTCATGCCCGTTGTCGAGTTGTCTGCGATCAACAGCGTGGCGTTGCTTTTTGTGTACACCATGTCGACCAGGCCGGGTATGCCGCCGTGCAGAAACGTACCGTCGCCGATCACACCCACCGCCTTGGCGTTGGTGTGGCCTTCGTTGCCCTTGGCAAACCCGATGGCGTTGCCGACACTGGCGCCCATGCAGAACGACGTCTGCATCGACGAGTAGGGAGGCAGTCCGCCCAGCGTGTAACACCCGATGTCACCCAACGCGACAACGTTCACCTTCATCATTTTCTTTAGCGTATAAAACACGCCGCGATGCGGGCATCCGAGACAGAACAGCGGTGGCCGCGGCGGTATCGGTTTCTCGTCGGCATAATTCTTCGGAACCGGTTCGCCGTGGATCGCCTGGGCGAGGATTTCCGGGTTGAGTTCGCCCATCAACGGCACCTTTTCCTTGCCGATGATGTTGGTGATTCCGGCCAGTCTCAGCTGTTCCTCCACAAACGGTTCGCCCTCTTCGATGACAAACACTTTTTCGAAGCGCTCGCAGAACTTCGTGGCCTTGTCGGTGGGGAACGGAAACGCCATGCCGATTCGCAGGTAGGTGGCGTCTGGCAACACTTCGCGCGCGTACTGGTATCCGACGCCGCTGGCGATCACGCCCACCTTGGGGTCGCCCTCTTCCACGCGGTTGAACTCGAACGATTCGCTGAACTCTTTCAGCCGCACCAGGCGGTCTTCGACGGTCGGGCGTCTCATCCGCGCAAACGGCGGCACCAGGAACCGCTGGATGTCTGTTTCGTATTTCTTGGGTTCGACTTCCGTCCGCTCACCCAGTTCGACGACACCCTTGGCGTGGGAAATCCGCGTGGTGGTGCGATACATCACCGGGGTTTCGAACTTTTCGGATATGTCGTAGGCGACCGCAATAAAATCCTTGGCTTCCTGCGGGTCTACCGGCTCGATCACCGGGACCTTGCCGAACTTGGCAAA
>CAYUDF010000754.1:0-2241 GCA_964443465.1 uncultured bacterium | reverse complement strand
CTGGCGGTTTCCAACGGCGTGCGCGATGTGCTGGTGAAATGCGGTATTCCCGACCACAAAATCCGTGTGGTTCACGACGGTATCGACCTGGCCCGGTTCGACAACGTGGGTGACAACACCTACGTGAAGACCGAGTTTGGAATCACAACCGAAACGCCTGTGGTTGGCAATATCGCCGCACTGGCGCCGCACAAATCGCAGGTCGACCTGGTCAGGGCGGCTTCGATTGTAGCGTCCCGTTTACCGGCGGTTAAATTTCTGATCGTTGGTGAGGGCAAACTGCGCGGCACGCTGGAAAATCTGATCAGGGAACTGGGACTGGAGCGTACGGTGATACTCACCGGCTTTCGGGAGGATCCAATGGAGGTCCTGTCCACGTTTACGTGTTTCGTCCTGTCGTCCTACCTCGAGGGGTTGGGGTCGTCTCTGCTCGACGCGCAAGCGATGAAAATTCCGGTAGTGGCCACGGACACCGGGGGCATACCGGACGTCGTCGAGGACGGTGTGACAGGTCTGCTCGTCCCCCCCCGCGACCCGGAAGCGCTGGCCGGGGCGATTCTGCGGATGCTGGCAGATCCACAGCTGAGGGAAAATATTGTAAAATCGGCATTTACACAATCGCGTGGATACGATTATCGTTCAATGGTGTATAAAACAATAGCTGCATACAAGCAGTTGACGGGGGCATCCACTTAACGAAAGGCGCTTATGATTGTCAGGATTTTAACAGCCGCTGTGATAATTGGCCTCGCGCTGGCTCAACCGTCGAGCGCCCAGGAGACCCCCCCCGACACAATGGCATTTATTTATTACGATTCCCTTTACGCCCACGAGCTTTCCGACTCCCAGGTGGTGGAACTGATGCCCGAATTTGTCGGATTCGGGGAGGGCGAAAAACTGGTGTTTTCCGTGCAGTACGGAATTGTAAACGCCGGTGACGCCTCCCTTGAAATCAGGAACATCGCTTCATTGGACAGCGTCGATTGCTACCGGATCGTTTCCAACGCGAGGACCAACGACGTATTCTCGGTGGTATTCAAGGTTCGCGACCGGTACGAATCGTACATGGACACAACAGAGTTATACAGCCTGCGGTACGAAAAACACGTTCGCGAAGGAAAATTTAAACGCGATGAGGTTGTCGATTTTGACCAGAGTGGACATAAGGCGATCTACAAGGACAGAGATGTCCGGATCGCACCCCGTACGCAGGACGTCCTATCCGCGCTTTATTACGTGCGTACCCTGCCGCTCGAAGTGGGTCAATCCGTATCGGTGGCCAATCATACCGACGGCAAAAACTATCCGCTGGTGATCAACGTGTTGAGAAGGGAAACGGTGAAAGTTGATGCCGGTACGTTTGACTGCCTGGTACTCGAACCGATTCTGCGCGGCCCGGCGATCTTTACACAGAAGGGCCGATTGACAGTGTGGGTGACCAATGATAGGTATAAGATGCCCGTGCTGATGAAGAGTAAAGTTGTTATCGGCTCGGTGGCAGCCGTCCTCAAGGAGTACACCCTGGCCAACAGGTATCAAAAGTGAAAAAACAGTTCGAAGAAACAGATCTGGGGGCGATCCGTCCCGTACCAATCGAGGGAAGACGGTCAAAGCTCTCCGTGGCGGACATCGTCAAACCCGTCCGGAAACCCGGCAGCGGGCAAGGGTTCAGTGCGGCGGATCTGCTGGCTGCGATGCCCGACGTCCTCGCCGCCCGATCGCTGAAAAAACTGGTCGCAGCCCTGCGCGAGGCGAGAGAAAACGATCGCGAGATTCTGTGGATGATCGGTGCGCATACGATCAAATGTGGATTGTCCGGGTACCTCAACGCGTTGATCGATTTGTCTTACATCACAACTGTGGCGACGACCGGATCGTCCACAATTCACGACCTGGAACTGGCGTTTTTTGGAAAAACATCAGAGTTCGTCGAAGACGAATTAACGGCCGGCCGTTTTGGTATGGCCCGGGAGACGGCGGAACACTACACCGCGGGGTGCGAGCACGCTTTCACGTCGGGGTTGGGCCTGGGTACTGGAATCGGCGATTATATAGCAAACAGTGATGCGCCGCACAAAGACGCGAGTGTCTTCCGCACCGCCGCCGCCGCCGGGGTGCCCGCAACCGTCCACGTATCCTTCGGGACGGATATCACGCATCAACACCCGTCCTTTCCGGCGGGACATGTCGGCGAACTGACCATGAAAGATTTCCGCATTCTTACGAAGCGCGTAGAGCGTC
>CAYUDF010000753.1:0-2243 GCA_964443465.1 uncultured bacterium | reverse complement strand
ATCATGGATGAAGCCATCGAACAGCTCCACGGCGAGATCCCGACACATATTTTCATACAGGCCGGCGTGGGATCACTCGCCGCCGCCGTACAAGCCCAGTTCCGGGAGTCGCTGGGGGCGGGGCGGCCAGTGACGGCGATTGTCGAACCCACCCATGCGGCGTGTTGTTTCTCCTCCATGGCGGCGGGTACGCGTTCGCCGCAGTCGCTCAAGGGAGACATGCCGACAATCATGGCCGGACTGAAGTGTGGCACGCCCAGTACACTGGCGTGGAATATTCTGCGCGATTATTCGGATGTTTTTGTAAGTTGTTCAGACGAAATTGCCCTGGCGGGCATGCGGGCGCTGGCGCACCCGCGCCCGGGGGACTCGCCGATTATCTCGGGCGAGTCGGGCGCGGTAACAACGGGGCTTTTAATCACATTGCTTGATCCCGCCAGCCAGGCGATGTTTGCCGACGAAATCGAGTCCCTGATGCTCGATGTTGATTCACGGGTTCTGCTGATATCCACCGAAGGCGCCACGGATCCCTTTTCCTACAAACGTATCATCGACGAATAGCCCCGGCAGGTACCGGATTTGACGGGCGCCGGATGATCGTGATAGTATCATCGGCGTTGTTTGCCGCGTTTACACCTGCGAAAGTCAGTCCCATGACCACCCATGTCACACTTCACGATTTCCACCCGGACCCGGGGAACCTGCTCGATGAGGTTGAAACCGGCCTGAACAAAACAAACAAGGAACTACCCTGTAAACTGTTCTACGACGAGCGCGGATCCCGGCTTTTTGACCAGATTTGCGAGCTCCCGGAGTACTATCCGACCCGCACCGAAACCGGAATCATGACGACGTACGCCGACGAAATGTCACGAGCCGTGGGGTCGCGTTGTTTGTTGATCGAATACGGAAGTGGAAGCAGCGCCAAGACCCGGATTCTGCTCGAACATCTGCGAGATCCAGTTGCGTACGTGCCCATCGATATATCCAGGGAACACCTGATGGAATCCGCGGGCCGGATATCCCGCGCCTGGCCGGACCTGGAGGTTCTCCCCGTCTGCGCCGACTACGAACAGTCCTTTGACATCCCCGCGCACTTGCGGCCGGAGAAATCACGGCTTGTTTACTTCCCGGGATCCACAATCGGCAATTTCCACCCACGGGAAGTTAAAAAGTTCCTCGACCGGGTTGCCCGTGTATGCGGAATCGGCGGCCGGTTGTTGATCGGTGTGGACCTGAAAAAAGACCCGGGCATTTTAAACCGCGCCTACAACGACTCTGCCGGCGTAACGGCGGAGTTCAATCTGAACATCCTGAGACGTATCAACCGGGAGCTGGGCGCCGACTTTGATCCCCGCCGGTTCAGGCATCACGCGTACTACAATGAAACCGCCGGCCGAATCGAGATGCACCTGGTGAGCACAACCAGACAGCGGATACATGTCAACGGATCCGGATGGGATTTTGCAGAGGGCGAAACTGTCTGGACTGAGTCGTCATACAAGTATTCCATCGAGGAGTTTGAAGTGCTGGCGCGGCGGTCGGGATTCGAAAAGGAGGTCGTGTGGACGGATGAGTACGCGTTGTTCAGCGTGCAGTTGTTCAGGGTTGACGGTGCGGCCAGATAACAGTCACCGCTGCAGCAACACGATCAGGTCTGGAATACTCCACGGTTTGGCCAGGTAACGATTAATTCCCATTTTTTCGAAATCTTCCCGGTGATCCTCCCCGCTGTTTCCCACAATCTTCAGGTCGGGCCGAATCGAGCGCATTTCATCGATCAGCATTTTTGTGTCGATACCGGGCATATCGTAGTCCACAATCACAACCGATACCCGGGTGTCTTCCCGGAGCAGCTTGATGGCAAGGTCATGGCTACCCACTTTGTAACTGACGCATCCCACGCGCTCGAGGGACTGGTGATACATGTGGCGCACAGCGCTCGAATCGTCGATGACGATGACGCGATCGGTTCTCGGCCACGACAGGCTGGAGCTGGTCTGTATTTCCAGTAGATTTTTCAACACCGGGTGCGTCTGGAGATCCCGGTTTTCTTCGGGGACGATCACCAGTATTGTTGTTTCGTTGATCTGACGAGCGCGCAAGATCCATCGAAACGCCGTTGCCGAAGGAGGAGAGATTTTTGTCCAGACGGTTGTGGCCTTGTCCACCGCCGTTGCACCCCCGGGTCCCAGTAGTCCGTCAATATTTCGCGGAATATCACATTCACCGGCCTGGGAACT
>CAYUDF010000752.1:0-2249 GCA_964443465.1 uncultured bacterium | reverse complement strand
TACAACTCTGTCGTGGTTTTCATCCACAGGTATTCAAAAAATGGTTTCAGCCACAAGGAATTGATGAAAATAACAATGAGACACCAGGCAACCAGCAGAACCCATTTACGGAAAGACCACAACTTCCTGTCGGCACCGATCGCGATCGAAAACGGAACGGGAAGCAGGATTGCGGCCGTCGGATGGATCATGAAAGCCAGTGGCCCCAGCCCGAAGAACGTTTTGGTGAGCGCCCCTCGGGCAAACTGCCTCAGAAGTCCGACGAGCAGAAAACACAGGTGAGACGCGAACACAAATGAAAACATCCCGGCATAGCGGAAATCCCCCGCGTACGGTCTTCCCCAGTGCCACCAGACAAGAAACACCAGCAGGCCGATCAGCGATTCTTCAATTTTGAAACCCTGCAGGCGGCTTCCCCAGTAGATTGTCATCACCACGGTAAGATAGGCGCACAGGATGAACAGTTTGAGCATCCTTGCCACGCTGGCAAGCGGGACAAACGCGCAGAAAAGTTCGGCGCCTTTCATGTCGAGGTCGAATATCGTACCTCCAGGATATCCCGCCATAAAATACGGGTCATACCGGTCCAACCGGAAAGTTTCCCAGAACACCTCCCGGGTGCGCATCGCCTGGTAATAATGAAACGCGTGATCCAGGGTAATCACCGGCCGGTCGTTGACGATATCTGCGGGGGGGAAAAAATAAAGGGTGGCGATCACGTGAACGGCGAAGATGACCACCAGAAACCGGCGCCGGTTGGCGTGCCCGACTCTGCCGTTATTGATAATCCGGGAAATGAAGTAGCAGCCCGGTATCAGCCCCAGAAACACCAGGACGAATCGTATTCCCAGGGAGATCCGAAAATCGGCAAGCTCGAGTGTGCTGGCCAGCAACAGCGCCGCGGCCATAAATCCCGCGACCCACATCGAGGCAGACCCGCGGACTTTTTTTGCACCGTGTGGTCCTGGTTTCAAGATCGCTTCTTTCTCTCCCCGATGATGTAGTTCAGGACCGGATTGACCTGTGTCGAACGGTCAGGATTGGGCTATTATGAACAAAGCGAAGGCGTACTCAAAACAAGGAGTCATTCCGAGGGGATGAGGAGAACCACCAGTTATCTGATTGTTGTTGTTTACGCAGCTATGTGTCTGATCTGGGGATCGACCTGGATCATGATCAAGCTCGGCTTGCGCGGAGCCCCTCCGATGACCGCTGTTGCCGTCCGTTTTATACTAGCAGCTTTGCTGGTCCATGTCATCATCGCCGTCCGCCGCAGTAAAATACCCCGAACACGTGGTTTTCTGACGCTGAGCCTGTTTCTCGGGCTGATTCATTTCGCCTTGCCGTACATTCTGGTCTATTGGGGAGAACAGTATATTTCATCTGGACTTACGGCCGTTCTCTACAGCACGATGCCGATTTGTGTCGCACTACTGGCCCGGGTATTCATCGGCGACAGATTGACGTTTCGCAAAACGATTGGCATCCTCGTCGGGTTTACCGGGGTATGGGTGATTTTTTCCGACAGCATGAGTTTCGGCGGCCACGACGCAGCCGTCGGAATGGGCGCAATCCTTGTCAGCGTATTGTGCGCCAGCCTGTCGACCGTGGTTGTAAAAAAATACGCGTCGGGATATGACCCGTTTGTGATGCTGGCTCTGCCCTTCACAATAGGCGGACTGGTGGTGTCGCTGCTTGCCGTTTTCTCCGAAGGCAGCAATCCCCTGCGATTCGACGCCCTCACATGGATCACTATTGTTTATCTCGCTGTTCTCGGATCGGTTGTCGCCTTTTCGTTTTATTTCTGGATCATCAAGCGGATCGACGTCACCGTGCTGTCGTACCAGACGTTTGTCATCCCGGTGTTTGCCGTCCTCATCGGATGGATTTTTCTGAAGGAAACGGTTACCATTCGTGTGGTCGCGGGTGCCGGCCTGATTCTGATCGGGATCGCACTGGCCACGCTGAGAAATAACAGGCGGCGGTTCGCCAGTCCCGCCGGGGGGGAGTAACGATGCAGAAAATCGAAACAGCTGCCGAAAAAATCGCCGGTGCAACAAAGGTGGTTGTGACAACCGGCGCCGGCATGTCCAAAGAGAGCGAGATTCCCACGTTTCGGGACGCGCCGAATGCCCTGTGGGCCAACTTCAACCCCGAAGACCTCGCCACAGAGGAAGGGTTCCGCAAGGATCCACCCCTCGTGTGGAAATGGTACTCGGAACGGCGCAACCAGATCGGCCAGAAGTCGC
>CAYUDF010000751.1:0-2253 GCA_964443465.1 uncultured bacterium | reverse complement strand
CGCGCGAGGCCAACGTGTACCGCCTGGCCCAGGTCGCTAACAATATTATCGACCAGTGTGTGGCGCAGGGGGTTCCGTTTGCCCGCGAATACGGCGGTCTGCTCGACCACCGCTCGTTCGGAGGGGCCCAGGTGTCGCGAACTTTTTACGCGCGCGGGCAGACCGGGCAGCAACTGCTGCTGGGCGCTTACAGCTCGCTGATGCGGCAGGTGGACAAGGGTAAAGTCAAACTGTTTCCCCGCCGGGAAATGCTGGACCTCGTAACCATCGACGGCAAGGCGCGCGGAATTGTCGTGCGCGACCTGGTCACCGGCAAAATCGAGTCGTACGCCGGACACGCTGTACTGTTGTGCACGGGCGGTTACGGCAACGTGTTTTATCTGTCGACCAACGCCATCAACTCCAATGCCACGGCGGCGTGGCGGTGTCACAAACGGGGCGCCTATTTCGCAAATCCCAGTTTCACGCAGATTCACCCGACGTGTATCCCCGTCTCCGGCGACCACCAGTCAAAGCTGACCCTCATGAGTGAGAGCCTGCGCAACGATGGACGCGTATGGGTGCCGAAGGAAAAGGGCGACAACCGGCCGGCGACGCAGATCCCGGAGGACGAGCGCGATTACTACCTCGAACGCCGGTATCCCAGTTTCGGCAACCTGGTGCCCCGAGACGTCGCTTCCCGCGCGGCCAAGATGGTGTGCGACGAGGGCCGTGGCGTCGGGCCGAGCGGCATGGCTGTTTATCTCGACTTTGCCGACGCAATCGAGCGCTTGGGCAAAAATGTTGTTGAAGAAAAATACGGCAACCTGTTCGAGATGTACGAGCGGATTACCGACGACAACCCCTACGAAGTCCCGATGCGGATCTTCCCCGCCGTGCATTACACGATGGGCGGCCTGTGGGTTGACTATAACCTGATGAGCACGATTCCCGGGTTACACGTGCTGGGAGAAGCCAACTACTCCGACCACGGCGCCAACCGCCTGGGCGCGAGCGCGCTCATGCAGGGGCTGGCCGACGGGTATTTTGTCGTCCCGTACACACTTGGAGACTACATCGCGTCGAACGACCTTCCCGCCGTGGACGCCGGTGATGAGCCGTTTAAAGTGGTGGAAAAGGAAGTCGCCGACAAGATCGACAAACTGATGTCGATCGGTGGCAACCGTACGGTCAAGGAAATCCACCGCGAGCTGGGTTTGATCATGTGGAACCACGTCGGTATGGGCCGTGAAGAAGCCGGTCTGACTAAAGCGATCAGCGAGATCGCTGAACTTCGCGAGTTATTCTGGAAAGACCTGAAACTGACCGGTTCCGGCGAGACGTTGAATAAAAACGTGGAATTCGCCGGCAGGGTCGCCGACTACCTCGAACTGGGCCAACTGATGGCGGCGGATGCGCGCAACCGTGCGGAATCGTGCGGCGGGCACTTCCGGGAGGAAAGCCAGACTGAAGAAGGCGAAGCCAAACGCGACGACGAAAATTTCACGTACGTCGCCGCCTGGGAATACAAGGGCGACGGTGTCGAACCGGATCTGCACAAGGAAGAATTGACCTTTGAGAACGTGGAATTGACAACCCGTAGTTATAAATAGCGTTCAATAAGGTTGAATTTGAGTACTTGAAGCTACAATCAAGGAGCCATTGGGTATGAGCAACGATGGAATGACACTCAAACTGAAGATCTGGCGCCAGAAGGACCGCGACAGCAAGGGCAAGATGGTAGACTACACCGTCACCAACATCAGTCCCGATACGTCCTTCCTCGAGATGCTGGACATCCTCAACGAGGACCTGGTTAAAAAAGGCGAGGAGATGATCGAGTTCGACAACGACTGCCGCGAGGGTATCTGCGGTATGTGCAGCCTGGTTATCGGTGGCACACCGCACGGACCGTGGCGCGCAACCGCCACGTGCCAGCTCCACATGCGGGCGTACAAGAACGGCGACACGATCACGATCGAACCATTCCGCGCCAGGGGTTTCCCGGTCATCAAGGATCTCGTTGTGGACCGCAGCGCGTTCGACCGCATCATAGCGGCTGGCGGCTACACGTCGATCAACGCCGGCAATGCACCCGACGCACACGCGATCCTGGTGCCCAAGGAAAACGCCGACCTCGCGATGGACGCCGCTTCCTGTATCGGTTGCGGCGCCTGCGTGGCCGCGTGCCCCAACGCTTCGGCATCGCTGTTTGTGGCCGCGAAGATTTCGCAGTTTGCGCTGCTGCCGCAGGGCCAGGTCGAACGAAAACGC
>CAYUDF010000750.1:0-2264 GCA_964443465.1 uncultured bacterium | reverse complement strand
GCCGCGAACGATGACCTCTTTTCCGGCGAGACCGGATTTTTCTGCGTACAGGGCGGCTATGTTTTTTCCGTTTTCGGGGATTTCAATTCCGGAAAAATCCATACTCTCAATACTGGTTTTGTCCACGTTTGTTGACGGATGCCCCATCGGCATTGTCGGCTTGCCTTCACTGCCGGCGGTTCCGATGGCAGAAACGAACAACACCTTGTCGAACGTCCTGTTGAGTGTTTTGCTCTCGAAGTTTGCCATCTCCATTCCCTCGGGGATGGATACAACTTCCCCGACTTTGACAGTCGTCTCCGGACCCGCGGCCCAGATCTGGTTGCCGCCCGATTCGACCAGGACGTAAGTGTATCCACCGGCGTTCATCGTTTCGAGGATCTTGCCGGAAAAGACAGCCCCCACCGCGCCACCCGTCTGCGGTATCGCCGGCGGCGGACCCGCCGTCGTAGAGGCCGTTTTTTTCGTGGACTGGCTGTAAAATGCCAGGGCCAGTCCGAGCACGGCCACCACAATTATCAATAAAAAAGCATACTTTTTCATCGGGATCTCCTTGTAGCCATTTTCTTATATTCGTTGAGCGGACAGACTAAGATACATAGCCGGGTATGCCGGTGTCAAACACCGCTTGCCATCGCGGCTATTTTCGGGTGATTCCAAGGCCGGGACCGGTGGGCAGAACCAGTTTTCCGTCGTTTACCTTTACGCCTTCGAACGGATCGTCCGCCAGGAGTAGATTGCCATCCAGGTCGGCATAGTCGACCAGCGGGCTCATGTGCGCAGCCGCCGTCACCGCAACCGATGTCTCCAGCATGCACCCCAGCATCACTTTCAGGCCGTATCGCCGGGCGTCGGCGATCAGGTCCAGGGCGGGTGAAATTCCGCCGCATTTCATCAGTTTGATGTTGATACCGTGCCCCTGGTCAGATTTGGCTTCAACATCACCCGGTTTGACGATACTTTCGTCCAGCACGATCTCCAGCTGGCTGACGCGTTTGAGCTCACGCAGTCCTTCCTCGTCTTTGTGTGATATGGGCTGTTCACAGAACTCGATTCCACGCCGGCTGAGCTCACCCGTTCTGGCTATCGCCATCTCGATGTCCCAGCCCTCGTTGGCGTCAACCCGGACCTTCTTGCCGCTGCGCTCCAGCACCCTGTCGAGGATTTCCATGTCACCCGGAATCCCCACCTTGACCTTGAGAATCTTGTATTCGCCGGCGGCATCAACCTTCTGGTCGATAACTTCCGGGCTGTCGATCCCGATGGTGAACGACGTAAACGGTGTCTCGCCGGGCGACGCGCCGAACAGTTCGTAACACGGTTTGTTTAGGAGTTTCCCTTTTATATCCCACAGGGCCATATCGATCGCCGCACGGACGGACGCGTGGTCGGCCAGCCGTTCCTTCAGCGCACCGCCGTCTTCATTGAGACTACGCAACAGTTCGTCGGGTTCACCGTCGAGGAGGGACCCCACTGAATCGACCGCTTCGCGGAGAGTATCCGGATTTTCCCCGTAGTATTGCTGCGGCGCAGCTTCTCCGATCCCGGAAATACTGCCGTGTTGTAGATGAAAAATAAATAGGTCAAACTCCGTTCGTGTGCTGCGCGAAATCTTGAAAGGAAACCTGGAATTGAGCCGGAGGGATTCGACTTCCAGTTTCATGGCCGTGCTCCTCAATGCATCAGGAGAGTTTGAGAATTCCCAGGACAGCGTCCAGGACGGGATCGCAACCAAATCTTACCACATCCGCGACGGGCAGACCCGTCTGTTTCGAAAGCCGGTCGCACTCGGCTCGCGCCATTTCGGTTTCAAGCATGGAAGTGTTGAGAGTGACGCCGGCTACCGGTGACGGTCTGAACGGCGCCATCAGTTGTTCGTGCAGAGCTACCAGTTCGGACAACGGCAGTATGGGTGTCTCGAGACGTTTGAGGAGCTCCCGGCCGGCGACGTGGGCCAGTACCATGCAGTCGGGCATCACGCCGTAAAGAAGACCCAGTGTCACCGCCGCGTACCCTGGGTGTACGATGGCGCCCTGGCCTTCGACAAAAAGGAGATCGACCCCGGCGCCCTCGGCATTCACCAGTTCCTGCGATGCGCCACCGACAAAGTCCGAGATCACCCGGTCGACACAGATGCCACGTTCGCGCAACAGCATACCCGTCTGGCCGGTCGCCGCCCAGGCTGCATTGATTCCTCTTTTCCGTGCCGCGCGGCACAGCTCAAGCGATACCGTCATTTTGCCGACGTTACAGTCGCTGCCAAC
>CAYUDF010000749.1:0-2265 GCA_964443465.1 uncultured bacterium | reverse complement strand
CTCCCAGCGCGACCGATGCAAATCCCCAGGTACCGATAGTGCTCAAACCCTCTGTTCAGGCCACCCGACTTACAGGTTGAAGCATACCATTTTTGGTTCGGTCATTTCCAGCAGCGAGTA
The DNA here is from genome assembly GCA_964443465.1 of uncultured bacterium. GTDB lineage: Bacteria > Krumholzibacteriota > Krumholzibacteriia > WVZY01 > JAKEHA01 > CAYUDF01. The sequence continues at coordinate 2,145 of CAYUDF010000749.1, read as the reverse complement.
CTTGATGCCTTCCCGGCCAAGTCCACTCTTTTTGACGCCACCGAACGGCATAAGGTCTACGCGGTAGTCGGTGGAGTCATTCACCACGATACCGCCGACGTCCATGTTGTAAACCGCGTAAAACGCGTGATTGAGGTCCTGCGTGAATATCGCGCCGTGCAGGCCGTAGTCGACGCCGTTTGATTTCTCGACTGCCTCCTCCAGCGTGTCGACCTGATACAGAGATACCACCGGACCAAAAACCTCCTGGCAGTCCAGCTTGGCGCCGCTCGGCATGTTCTCCATCGTGGTGGGTTGCACCAGGGTGCCCTCGCGGGTACCGCCAGTCAGCACTTTTGCGCCCTGCGAGACGGCTTCCTCCACCCAGTCGATCACACGTTTCGCTTCCCCCTCCGTAATCATCGGGCCCATGTCGGTGTCTTCTTCCAACTGGTAACCCGTTTTGTACTTGTTTGTCCGCGCCACGAATTTATCGCGGAACTCGTCGTATATCTTGCGATCGATGTAGATCCTCTGGACCCCGATGCAGTTCTGACCAACGGCCCAGAACGCGCCGGAGACGCACGATTCGACGGCCATGTCGAGCTTGCAGTCACCCCACACGATCACCGGTGAGTTCGATCCCAGCTCCATGCCGACTTTTTTCAGACCTACGTTTTTCATGATTTCCTCGCCGGCTTCCACGCCGCCGGTAAACGAAATCATGCGGAGCCTGGGGTCGGACACGATCGATTTGCCGATTTTACTGCCGTGTCCCGTCACGATCGACAGGATCTCTCCCGGCAGACCGGCTTCGAGCAGGCATTCTCCCAGTTTGAGGGCGGACAGCGGCGTCACCGTGGCCGGTTTGCACACGACCGCGTTACCGCCGGCGATCGCCGGACCCAGCTTGTGGGCGACCAGGTTGAGGGGATCGTTAAACGGTGTGATCGCGCCAATGACGCCGATCGGAAACCGGTAGTAATAACCCCTGCGGTTTTCCGAGCCCTCCGCGCTGTCAAACGGAATCGTTTCGCCGTCGATTCGCCGGGCTTCCTCGGCCGAAATCGTAATCGTATTGATGGCGCGGCCGACTTCCTTGCGCGCTTCACGGATCGTTTTTGAGCCTTCGTTTGCGATCGTCTGGGCCAGGTCTTCGTAGCGGCTCTGCATGATCTCGCCCGTTTTCTTCAGAATGGAGATCCGTTTGTGGGCGGGCAGCTTGCGGTTGATTTCGTACCCTTTTACCGCCGCGGTAATCGCCTTGTCTACGTCTTCGGCAGTTCCCTGCGGCACCGTATCGTATACGGAACCATCGAACGGTTGCAGAACATCAATTTTTTTGTCTTTGTCGACCCACTGGCCGCCAATGATCATCTTCATTTTTTCTATCTCCTCATGAATTACGGTGGATTTCCAGGATATCGATCAGAATCGAATAACCCGTCTCGATTTTGCCGGCACCTGGACCGTTTACAGTAACATCCTGCATCAGGTCCGTGCTGAACGTGACGGCGTTGACCGCTCCCATCACACCAGCCAGGGGATGAGACAGATCAATCATCATTGGCGCTACCGACGCGGACACCTTGCCGCCTTCGCGCTTGATTTCGCCGATCAGTTTCCAGCGTTTACCTTCGCTTTTGGCTTTGTTTATGTCGTCCAGTGTGATTTCAGTGATCCCTTTGCACGGAATATCATCCGGCTTGAGATTTTCACCCATCAGCACGTTGGCCAGAATGGTAACCTTGGCCAGCGCGTCAAAACCTCCGACGTCGGCCGTCGGATCGGCTTCGGCGTAACCCAGTTTCTGCGCTTCGGCCAGCACTTCTTCGTAGGGCCGGCCGGCTTCCATGTTGGTGAGAATAAAGTTGGTTGTACCGTTGAGAATACCCTTGATGGCGGAGATTTCATTTCCCGCCAGCGTGTTGTTGGCCAGGTTAATCACGGGCGTGCCCGACATCACGGTGCCTTCTATCATGAACTCGGCGTCATTTTTTGTCGCCAGTTCACTGAGCTCGCGATAAAAAAGCGCGGCCGGGCCCTTGTTGGAGGTCACCACGTGTTTGCCGGTCTCGAAAGCGGCGCGGCAATGGTCGGTAGCCGGCTGCCCCGTTTTGATGTCGGTGTACGAAAGTTCACAAACGATATCGGCGTTTGATTCGC
>CAYUDF010000748.1:0-2265 GCA_964443465.1 uncultured bacterium | reverse complement strand
TGCGCCGGGATCGCTCCCGGTGCGGACAGGGAACTGGTCCAGAAACTGGCGGAAATGGGGTATGTGATTGAGGTGGGAGAAGAAGCGGGGAATTATGCTGTGTATCTGGGCGCGCGCGAAAACGGCGGCCGGGAATCGGTGGTAAACTGTGTCGAAAAATTACGGGCCTGTCCGGGGCCGCTGATCCGGTTCGGAACGTGGCCGTATGGTAACAAAAGTGCGCTGGCCGTGACTGGTGATATCGATGCCCTGACGATCTGGGATTTTGCCCACCGTTTCCGGGGGGCATGAGAGGCGAAGACGGAATCGTTTTGAAACGTGTCATTGTGATATCGGAAGATCTGCGTGAACCCTGGGACGAGGGGATCAAAAAGTTCGCGTGGATGGTGGGAACCGCCCTGAGGGGGGACAACGATGTCAGGATCCTGAATATCGACCGGAGTGGTGCAGGTGGAACGACCGGGGGGAGCGGCGAGGAATCGCCGCTGAATCTGCCCGGGACCCGGACGTTTGCCTCTCGCTCGTTGAAGAAAACGATCCGGTCGTTTGATCCGGATGTGGTGCTCTACGTCCCTTCCCCGTCTTCGACGATTTCCAGTTTTGCCCGTTCCTATTTTTTGCGGCGTCACGCACCGGCCGCCAGACACGGGATGGTAGCACTCATACCCCGGCGGCACGGTGCCGCCTTGAGGCTGTTTCTTACCGGTACGGCACCGGATATCGTGTTCGTTCCGTCGCACCGGTCGCTTCTACACCTGCACCAGCACTCGCTGCGCGGTGAAGTTACTCCGGTGGGCGTTGACACCGATTTGTTTCGTCCGCCGCAGACAGGAGAACGCGAAAACCTGCGAAAAAAATACGACATCAGCGCCGAAACCTATCTGTACCTGCACATCGGCCACCTCAGTCCCAAACGGAATCTTGCCCGGTTGGCCATGTTAAAAGGACCGCCCCAAAGCGAAGTCCTGGTGATCGGCAGTACGAGCACACCGGAAGACGAAACCCTTCGTGAAGAGCTCGAATCAGCGGGAGTGAAGGTCGTGAGGCGCCATGTTCCAGTCGAGGAATACTATCGAATGGCGGATTGTTACGTGTTTCCGGTAGAGGACCACGAGGGGTGCGTCGAGATTCCGTTGAGCGTGTTCGAAGCGCTGGCCTCCGGGTTGCCCGTTCTGAGCACGCAGTTCGGGGGGCTCCGGGACTTCGCGCAGCCGGGTCCTGATTTAAGGTTTTTCGGATCGGACGCGGAATTGACCGCATCCGCGGCCGCTATGCGTGAAAACGGCTTGCCGGCGGTGCGGTCCATGGATCAGTTCAGCTGGCGAAACGTTGCCGAACGAATTCTCGATTGTTTGACGAAGTGAGCTATTTGTGACCACAGATCCTCTTTTACTCGCTGCCTCGATTGCGGATCCGGACAACCTCGCGGATCTGACGGCCTGTGAGACCGGCCAGCTGACCCGGGCCGCGGAGGTCCTGGCCGACCAGAAGGTCCCGTTGATCGATCTGCGCGAACGGTATGGCCCGGCGATCGAAGACACGCCGCTGGCAGAGTTCATAAACCTTGACCACGCTGATTATCGGCGGCAGCGTTCAGAATTCGAACGGATACTCCATGTATTTGCAGAAGCCGACATACCGGCGATGTTGCACAAGTCCACCGGCGGATACCCGTCGTTTCACTATACGAGCAGCAACCTGGACGTCATTGTGCCCGCCGGCCGTACCGGCGATGCGAGGGCGCGGCTTGTTGGTCTCGAGTACGTCGAGCTACTCAACGTGGAGGAACCCCGGAAGTGCCTGTTCCGGCGGTTCCCCGGGGACGGCACCAGCTTTACGCTCCACCTGCACGAGGTAGTGGGCTGGGGTGTGCCGTTTGTAGACAACGAGGCTCTGTGGCGAAACGCCCGCAAACCGGTGGACGATCCGGCTATTTTTATTCCCGGCCCCATGGAAGCGCTTCTGGTCACACTGGGGCACTGGTTTTACGAGGACAAGGACCTGATGCTGGGTAACCTGTTGGGCACAGCGCGCGCCCTCCGGTCGATCGACGAGCCCCTGGCCAACGGTGGTTCAGCGGCCGCCCGATTTGGCTGGGAAGAAGGGTACTGGGCCGCGCTGGAGATGGCCGACAAGGCGTGGCGGCGGTTGTATGACAGGCCGCTGCTGGACGAGAAACAGCGCGACGAAGTGGACGCGGGCCTGGCGAGATTTCCGTTTGTCGTACGTGCCGTTCTGGACTGTGTTTCTTACGACGGCGAAGTA
>CAYUDF010000747.1:0-2266 GCA_964443465.1 uncultured bacterium | reverse complement strand
TGGAATCGATGTTCCGGTCTTGTATATCGTTCTGATCATGCCCGTGGTGACTCTGGTGGAGATATTGCCGGTATCGGTGGCGGGATTGGGAACGCGTGATGCAACCGTTATCTACTTTTTTTCCGTGGTGGGAATTTCCAGCGCCGCCGCGGTGGGTTTTTCGCTGGGATACCTTTTGATCGGCACCTACATTTCGGCACTGATCGGTTTTATAATGTGGCTGAGGCATCCACTGAGGACAAAACCGGCGGAGCAGATATAAATGAACGTCCCGGAATGGCAACAGCAAATCCTGGACGCGGGCGAACTTTACCGCGTTGGTGGCGCGGTGCGCGATGAAATGCTCGGGTTTAGCGGGCGCGGACACGATACCGACTACCTCGTCCGGGGTATGGCGCCGGACCAGCTGGAAGAGCTGCTCGGCCGATTCGGCCACATCGAACTGGTGGGCAAGTCGTTTGGCGTATACAAATTTATTCCGAACGCCGGCGGTGAGACGTTTGATATCGCGTTTCCCAGGAAGGAACGGTCATCGGGCCCCGGTCACAGGGATTTTGATGTCGACTGGGACTGGCGGCTGGACATCGAAACTGACCTCGGCCGGCGGGATTTTACGATCAACGCGATGGCGCGGGACGTGCGCGATAACCGGCTGATCGATCCGTGTGGTGGCCGCAGCGACCTGGAGAGCGGATTGCTGCGGATGCTGTTTCGCCGGACGTTCGAAGAAGATCCGTTGAGAATACTGCGCGGCATTCGATTCAGCGCCCAGCTGAATCTGACGATCGAGACGTCCACGGAATCCGAAATGGCCGCCGGAGCGGAGCTGCTCCGAAAACTGAGCGCCGAACGCATCCAGGAAGAACTGACCCGAATTCTTTCCGATATCGAACGGCCGAGTCACGCGTATCTGTTGATGCGCCGACTGGGTGCGCTGGTGGAAATTTTACCCGAACTGGATCGTTGCGCAGGAGTGGAACAGAACGAGTACCACCCGCACGACGTGTTCGTACATTCGATACGCGCCTGCGATTGCGCACCACGGCACAATCTGCTGGTGCGTTGGGCCGCGCTGCTGCACGACGTCGGCAAGGTGGACAGCAAAAAGAAAATCGAAGATGAGAAACTGGGTGAGCGTGTTGTTTTTTACGGCCACCAGGACGTCAGCGCCGAGGTTGCCGCCCGCGTGCTGAACCGGTTGCGCTACCCGAAAAGTTTTGTACATAACTGTGAAAACCTGATCCGTTTTCACATGTTTAACTACGAATCCGGCTGGAAACCCTCGACCGTTCGCCGGTTCATCCGCCGTGTCGGTGAGGACAATCTCGAAGACCTGTTTGCGCTTCGTGACGCCGATGCGAGATCCCGCGACAATCGGGACGACCTGCTGGAGCTCAAGGACCGGATCCGGCACGAACTGGACCACCACCACACTTTCAAACAGGCCGATCTGGCAGTGGATGGCAGGGACGTAATGCGCGAGTGCGGGCTGGCCGCGGGTCCGGAAATCGGTGCGGTCCTGTCCGAATTGCTGGAAGCCGTCCTGGATAATCCCGAACTGAATGACAGAGATCTGCTGTTGAAAAGGCTTAAGGACCGGGGGAAACCAGTCTGAACCGGCGATGGCGGGCACAAAAAAACAGAGAGCCTGTGCAAGTGGTGTCAGGGGGTTTCCTTCTTGGAAGATGTTGACGTGGATTCCAGCCAAAAAGGTCGAGTAGGTATTTGGGGCAAAATCTTACTCGCAGCAAGCTCTCTGTATCTTGAAAATAGCCCTGCTCAAGATAACTGTCAACTGTTTTATATTATTGCCTGTTATACTATTTTTTTGTTAAATTGACGGGGAATCGTACAGACAAAAACGGGCCAGACGAAGTGAACATCAGCTATGGACGACGCACAGTTCCTGAAAAACCTCAACCGGATCGCCGCGGAAAATGACTTCCGGCTGCCGGTGATCAATGAATCGCCGCCGTCAGCCGATACCGTGGCCGCCTGGGCCGGATTCCTGCACATGTGCGTCAAGCGCGGCATCGAACTGTCCGATCCCCGGTGGGAACTGATAATCGTCAGCCGCCAGAAGCCGGTGACGGTATTTGATCTGCCCGGCGCCACAAAACAACCCAAAGACGATGACTTCAAAGTGGGGCTTCAGTTGCTGATGGGCATGCTGGACACCGACGGCAATCCGTGACAAACTCGCCAAATATGACTGCCACAATGGCAGTAATGCTGTCATAATAACCTCCGCCTCTCAGTTGGAATC
>CAYUDF010000746.1:0-2267 GCA_964443465.1 uncultured bacterium | reverse complement strand
TCACTGATTTGCTCCAACCGCCGCCCCGGTTCACTTGACATTCGATCGCCAGAAAAATCTGCCTGGCTTCGATCCCGTTTATAACCCGGGCAGCATCGCCGGAGGATAGCGGCAGAGACGTGCTTTCGATCTCGATCCAGTCCGTCCCGCTGTTCCCGACATCGGAGCGGTCCTCATTTACCGCGGATAACCGTACGCGGTAATTCGTGCCTTCGCCCGGATAGACTCCGTATCTGATTCCCAGGTCGGTATATTCTATGCTGTGACCGCGAACAACAAAGAAGTCCAGCGGAGTCACGCGGTCAAAGTAGTGTCTCGCTATCTTGTCGCGTCTTTCTTTGAGTATCCGCGCGACATAATCCCCGGCGCCGGGTTCACGATACCCACCCTCCTCAACTATTGCATCGATGTGTTCGTCACGAAATGACGCAACAATCTTGGCCGCCCAGTAACCGTCACGTTTTGTCGTATTTGCAAAGGCGTGGTTGGGCTGAAGTGGCTTGAAATTACCGGGATCGAACGTGTCGCTGTCAAAGTAGCCGACTTCGGTGAAACCGTGTTCGAGTGTTCGTTCCCGCCACGTGTCCTCGACAAATCCCAGTGTGACAGTCCGGCGGGTGATGCTCACCAGGTCGAAACCGAATTCATATCCATACCTCTGATTCAGCCCGTTCGCCCCGGCCCCCAATGTGCTGGCAAAATCGATAAAGTGGTGTTTAACGTACCGCTGGTTTTTCCCCGTGACGTACATGTCGAGGGAATTGTGTTGCTTGGTGTCGTAGTGATTCAACCATGCAGCAAAAACATAAAAACCCCGCAACTCGCGGCGGTGTTCGTGGTCGACCGTGTCGTTGGGGTCATCCTTGCGGCGCGATCGGTAGTCGAAAGGCCCCACCGGTTTGCCGGACAGAAACCTGCTCGAAATCGCAAGCCATTCATCGTCGTCAAGTTTGTCAACCGACGACAGGATTTTGTCGATGTCTGATTCGGTCATCGGTCTCTTGGTTCCATCCGGGCCCTTTATCCTTGCGCCTTCCCCCACCACGATATCTTTGCGGCGAAACGTGACAGGAGCGTCTTCCGGCACATTGTATCCGGCTGCGTGCAGGATCCGTCCGGATATCACTCCCGCGGCGGTAGTGGAGTTGAGATAACCCTTCGGGTCAAACTTGATTAAGAAAATGTTGCCACGCGCGTCGCGGATGTTGAAACCGGGCGTGACACCTTCTGTTTTTGCGCTGACTACCGTCCACTGCGTGCTGCGATCGGGGCCCCGGTCGTCACCCGGACCGCGGGCGGCGTCTGCCGGGGACATCGGAAACATTCCGATACGATTGGTAAACCACGAGGAGTTGGGAACCTCATCCAGACTGTTGATGTTTGCCGCGGGTTTGACCTGGTCACCGCCGAACAGCTTTCCGAAGTTGCGAATGAGGCGGTTAGGGTCGGTCCAGCGCTCGCGGGGCCACCCCCACGAGTCGTCAAAATAGTCCCAGAGAATGCTGGGTTCACGTTCTTTGGGTTCCTCAATGTCGTTACTGTCGTTTTCGTACCACACCACCGGGACGTCACGCAGTTTGTCTTCGGCGCCAGCAGTCCACGGCAAAGCGAGCGCTACAAAGCACGAGATCAGAAACAGCTTATACGTTGTCAGTTTGTTCATTAGTGGATCAGTGCGCCCTCCCGGCCCTGAAATAATACGTTTCGGGAAAACTGAAACAGCTGCTTGGTCGACAGCCGAAACTGAAAACCCTCTTCGCTCCACACAAATTCCATGGCGCCCACAAAGTGATCGTTCATAAAAGCCCGGACGCCGAAACCATAAGACTGTGTCAGGTTATCGGCTTTGATATCGCCGGCCTCGCTGAATACCTGTCCGATGTCGGCGAGCAGAACGGTATCCAGGCCAAAGCCGGTGCCGATCGCGTCGGCAAGAAGCGGGTAACGATATTCGGCAGTTAATCCCGTGATCCCGATATCGCGAAACCGCCCGGTGTCGTAACCGCGAAACATATCGGGGGTTTCGTTGATGAACATCCTCTGAAACGGGATTTCCGCGGTTCCCGTGTTATCTATAAAATTGAGGTACCCCCTCAGGGCGAGGGCCCGTTCGCTGCGCCACAACGGAACAAACTGTTGCAACTCAAACCGGTAGGCTGTAAACGAAATATCATTCGTATTGGTCGCAACAAATCCACCCACGGTAGCAACCGCGATGGTGCCGCGGTCCGGATTACTTTGGCGGTCGGTATTGTCAAAGGCCCATG
>CAYUDF010000745.1:0-2267 GCA_964443465.1 uncultured bacterium | reverse complement strand
GTGAGCAGTTCCCACCCGCCCTCGTCAACATCGGTGCGGTTCCACACTGCCATCGGTGCCCAGTATGGTTTCCAGATATCGGGTTGCCCCATTGATACGATGTGTTCGCCGCGCTCCGGCGGGACTGCCAACTGTGCGCGAGCCGGCAATACAACCGCGCAAATGAGTATTCCAATGGTTATGGCTATTGCCGCAAACCGGAATGTTTTGACTGATGTCATGGGTCTCCTACCACTCAATCGATTGTCTTGCTCCGAATCCCGGGCCGAGGAACATCGCGTTCAACAGAAGTCTCTCGGCCCCGTGGAAGTATCCCCGAAAATTGGGCGGGGAAGCAAACAGGATAATCTGGCCCTTGCCCTTGCCCTCGCGTGTGAGCCAGGCGGTTTTCTGCCAGCGGTCTCTTGCTTCCGGCCACATCATGCCGGACAACCTGAGGTCGGCCCCATCGGCCATCCTGCCCGCGACCTGTACGCCACCGGCCGCCATGTACGCATAATTCGAATTGAACATCACCGGCATTTTGGGGGGACACCCGACGGTCAGCCAGTGCTCGTCGTCCAGGTCAACGCGCAGAATTGCTCCGCGCGGATAAAGTTTCCGTGCCTTCTCGTCCGCCGCCTTGATCCGGTCGAAAGGTGCGCTTTTTTTGTCTGCTTCCGCCGTTTCTTCCTTGCCGCTGTCGTGGCCTTCCCAGAAAAGAAGGCTGTCGATGACGATGGATTCGGCTTCTTCGGCGGTAGCCAGTGCCGCGTCGTAGCGCGCCAGGTTTTTGAGCACCTGCCGGCGGGGTCTGACCGAGGACATCGCCACCGAACTGTCGGCCAGAAAGGCCACCGAGTTACCCATGGCGATCAGGGTACCGCCGGCTTCCACCCACGTTTTGATTTTGTTTACGCCGCCTTTACCCAGTACCCGGTTGTAAGCCATAGCGCCGCCCCATACGTCGGGCAAAACGAGGACATTATATTTGTCGAGGTCGACGTTTGGGAGAGACGCGACGTCCAGTAGTGTTGTTCGAACACCAAACCGGCTGTCGAGCAGGTGCCAGCACGACCCAAACGTATAGGCCGAAGCCGGGTATCCGCCGACCAGCGCGATACGTGGCCTTTCCAGCAGTCTGAATTCGCCGCCGCCCAGGTCGGCATACCTGGCTCCAAGGGAAGTGTTGATGCCGAACACCTCCACTCCGGTATCCTCCGCCAATCGACCGATTTCCTCGGGGTCCAGCTGGGGGTTGGCGTTGAGCCGGATCTGAAAGCTGCCCCGGGGGAACAGCTTGCCGTCATTTTCGAACGGTTTTCTGGCGCTCCAGATCTTGTATCCCTTGTCAAGCAGACGAATCAGGAGATGGTAGGATCTGTCGTCGGTACAGTCGAAAACAAAACCAACCGGCGAATCATCTCGGGTTAATCCGCCCTGAAACTCGGGTTCGATATACGACTCCGACTGCACCCGCGGCAGCGTTTCGGCATAATACGCGTCTATGCCGTAGGCGAGCGGTACCGACCATCCGCTGACCTCGTACATTTTTGACCGGTTCCGTTTAAGAATCTCTTTTCTCTCGATTTCCAGGTACTTGTCAGGAATCCGTATATCAAACTGGAGGATAACCTCCACCAGCTGTTTGAGCGGCTGGCTGGTACGGACGATCAGGGTTCCCGTTGGAAACGTTTTGTTTCTGACATCTTCGCCGAAACCCGACACAACACGGGCCGGTTTGAAAGAGGATGCCGCCGTTTCGACCTCGATATGCTGGTGCAACAGAGTCCCCGCAAAGCGGGCTAATCGCGAGGCGTTTGGTCCCGGCGGAAACAGAAAGACGCCGCCGTTATTTTTTCCTGTTTTTACATTGGCCAGTTTTACGTTGTAAAAATCCGACAACAGTTCCTCGCGCCCGTTGGCCATTGTCAACAGGTTGGAAAAAGATCCGAGGAACTGGTGGTGCACGGTCTCACGGAAAGTCATGACGGTGCCTTCATAGCGTTTGACCTGCGATCCGTCCACGCCAGCCTGCTCGAACAGCATGCCCACGCCACCGAGATAGATCGCCCACGAACTTCCGTAACCCGGATAAAACTCCTCGTTCCATTCGCGCGTGTAATAGCTCCAACCGTACTGGTCAAATGAGCCGCCAAGATCCCGGGCGGCCCGGTACCACCACTTGTGGATGTAATTCACCATGTGGGGATTAAACGGTTCCCGCGGCGGAGAAAACATGTATGTATTGGTGGGGCCCATTTCGTGACAATCCAGAAGATACTGGG
>CAYUDF010000744.1:0-2274 GCA_964443465.1 uncultured bacterium | reverse complement strand
CCGTGATCAGCTTTCCGGCGTGATAAAAAACGTCGCGCGCCTGCAGCAGCATGTCGTCGGTAAACAACCCGCGTGCATATCCGGAAAAATGTTCGGTGACAATATACGGGATTCGCCAGTTCCGCCGGGCGCCAACGGCGGCGATACCGGCCTGGTGAACGCACTGGGCGTGAATCAGGTCGGGTACGCCATGACGGCGTACGTAATGCCTGACGAGCCGTTGCGCCTGGTTATTCCACAGATCTCTCGTCAGTCCTTTTGCGCCGGGGATCCTCCACCCGAGTACACGCATCGTCGGGATACCGCCATCGTCCTCTTCGGCGATGTGAAACCGGCGGCCCGGCCAGTCGGCGACGGGCGTTCCCTGCAGCGTCCGCAGGTCGGGATATATCACGCCCACGCGAACACCCAGTTTGTGAACGGCCATGGCCTGGTCCCTGAAAAAACTTCCGTGGACCGGATTTTGCGGCGTGTGGTACCACGAGGGTATAAACAGCACGTGGGCGTTCTGGACGCTTTTCAACCGTTACCTCCGCGAAGCGACAAGATCTTGCGCCGAATTACCGCAAATTCTTCCCTGTTAAATACCAGCAGGCTGTACCACCTGTTGCCGGAGATACGCGAATACAACACAAACCGGATGAGAAGGTTGATTGTATACGAAAACGTGGTGGCAACAGCGGAACCGTTGATGCCATATCGGGGGATCAGGATAATATTCAAAATGATGCTGATCGCCACGGTGACAATCGAAACATAAAGGTTGAGGTCGACGCGCCCCCGGGCCGCCAGATCGGCCGTGACGCCACGCGCCACCGTCAAAAGGACGACGCCGGGCAATAACAGGCGCAGTACCATAACAGACGACTCGAATTCGCCGGAGCTGACCAGAAAGATGATGGGCCGGGCAAATACAAACAGGGGTACGGCAATCAGGATGGAGAGATAAAAAACGAGCTTGGTCGCCAGTGGCGTGATTCTTTTTCTGCGTTCCTCGTCGGTGTGCAACTCCGACAATCTCGGGAGCAGCACCGCGGTTGCTGCCTGTGACATCAACCAGATCTTTTCGGCAACCACCAGGGCCGCCATGAAAAGACCCACCGCGTCGGGGGCGAGGAAATAGTTGATCAACAGCACCTGCGCCCGGTAATTAACGATCCACAGGTTACTGGCCACTTGTGCTTTCCACCCGTACCCGATACACCGCCGCGGATAGTCACTCGCCTCGATCGTGCTTTTTTCGGAACCGGGAGCACCCAGGTGAATCCGTACCGCCCACATCGCAAACAATCCGCTGAACAGGAAGGATAAAATGTAAGCGTACAACGCGCCGGGAACATTTTTGTGGAGCAAAACCACGGCAACCGCGGCGAGGAAAAACAGAAAGACCGGCTGCAGAAACATCGATACGTTGAACCGGTGAAAGTCCTGTTTGCCCTGTAAAAAACTGACCGTGATCATCTGGAACAGGATCGCGGGGAAACCAAAAACGGCTATCCAAAGGTAGGTTTCCGGTACACCGGAGAACCAGGCGCCGGCAAAAAGCTTTACTACCGCCGCGCCGAGAAGGACTCCGGCGGCGGCGAGCAGCAGCCACAACCGGCTGCTCGATCGCAGGGCGACGGACAATGATACGTCGCCCCGCCCGAGAAAATAAACGTTGGCGTTGGAAATGCCGAGATTCAGCAGTGTGGCTGTCAGAGTACACAGCAGGATGGCCAACTGGTACTTGCCAAACCCGTCCGGACCCAGTATGTGGGCGAGCAGTTTCAGCGTGCCCAGCGCAAAAGCCAGGCCCAGGCCCTGCCGGAATAGTGTAATAACGATGTTGGTGCCGAGACCGGGCGATCTCAACCTGACCATCCGGGTCCACCCCTCGGTTCAAGTCGTCTCTGGAAAATAGTTACCAGATAATAACATACAAGAATCGTCCGGCAACGGTCGATTGTTTTTCCGGTCCAGCCCGGGAAAAAACCCCCGGGCGGCCTTTGCCGCCGGGGGCTCGTATAAACAGAACGGACAAAAATCAGGAAAGCGCCGAAGCGAGCGCGTTCAGGCAGTAGGAGATGTTTTTGGGATTCGACGAGAATCCCATCAGCCCGATCCGCCAGATTTTCCCGGCCATCGGCCCCAGTCCCGCGCCAATCTCCAGATTAAACTGCTCGAGCAGCGTCTTGCGCACAGCGGCGTCGTCCACACCGTCGGGGATGGTGACGGCGTTTAACTGTGGGATACGCGACTTGTTTTCCACGAACAACTGCAGACCGATCGATT
>CAYUDF010000743.1:0-2277 GCA_964443465.1 uncultured bacterium | reverse complement strand
CCGTATGTGTCACCCGACGGAAAATATTTCTTTTTTGCCTCGACGCGAAAAATTGCTGCCGGGGACGGGGATGCTAAAATGAGGGTTTACGGCGACTTTCAGGATCAGCAGACCGAAATGGGTAATGGGCGAAGCGATATTTACTGGGTCAGCGCGTCGTTTATTGAAGCCCTTCGGCCGTGATGCCGTTGTCGGAGGTCAGATGGACCAACGGAGGTAAATGTCGTAATTAACGTTGTGGCGTCACCGGGCATTGTGCTGTATCTTGGTGTATAACTAGTCGATGGTGGAGCTCTGAAGAATTGTCGTGGAGAAACAGATGAAATCGATAATCATTATAACTGTACTGGCCCTGATGCTTCCCGCGGCGGTCTTCAGTCAGCAATCCGGTTACGACGCGGATCTCCTCAAACAGGCGCGGCAGATTTATAACGAGATCATGAGCCCGTATTGCCCGGGTAAAACGCTCTCCAACTGCAGCAGCGGTGCGGCGGAACTGCTTCGGGTCAACATCCGGGAGCGGCTCGCCGAAGGGGAGCCGCCCGAGATGATTATGGCGTCACTCGTCGAAGAGTTTGGCGAATCCGTCCGGGCGTCGCCCCCCAACGAGGGTGTCGGCCGCCTGGCGTGGGTAACGCCGTTTGTGGCGCTTACCTTCGGGTTGCTTGTGATCCTGATCGTTGTCCGCCGATACCTCGGCCACAAAAAACCGGTAACCCAAAAGTCCGATCCCGATCCCGGCCTGAGGGCAAGGGTCGAAGAGGAACTCAAGACCCACCAGGGATAATATCGGCTTTTAACGGACTGTTTTTACCTCGCAAGGCGAAATTCGAACGGGATCATCACCGTAACCCGCACTTTTTTCCCCCGCTGTTCCGCCGGAATAAACCGGCACAGTCTGGCCGCTGCGAGCGCGGCACGATCCATTGCGTTAGTGACTTCAGAGGACAGGATGCTCGCCTCGACAACCTTTCCGTCCACACCGATAGTTACGAGCACCATCACTACCCCCTCGATTCCGGCTTGGCGGGCCAGGTCAGGATAGAGCGGCCGGACCAGTTTAGTTGGCTCCGGATCCTTGTCCCAATGTTTCCAATCGGACTGCGGCGATGATTCAGTCGTCCGAATTTTCAGAAGTGAATCAAAATCCGCGGGACTCGAATCAAATGGGTCCCTGTCCGGTGCATCGGGGTCGGGAAATGGATCCGGTAAATACGGTAGCGGAGGCTCTTTTTCGGGTTCCGGCGGAGGGATATATTCGGGAACCTTGACCACTGTAATGGTGTCCTGGGCCGCTACGGTGTATGGCTTGAAATGAAACGGCGGCGTCAGCACAAACATCACCATGTGTACCGCTATGACAATCAACAGCACCCGCACGTAGGGACTGCGGCGGTAGTTTCTGAACACCGGCTTAATTTGTTCGAAAGATACGAACATGGTTGGACCTCCGGGGACAGGAGTGGGTCGTGGGGTACTTGCTGTATCTGGTGGGGATTTGTAAATCCGAGTGGGGCGGAAAGGCGCGGGGCAAACGATCGGGTTCTGATCGTAATATAGGAATTCATAGTTAGTTAGGCAAGTTGATTAGACACGGGCTGCCGAACCGGTTGCCTCCGGCGTGCCGTCGCGGTTATTGTGAATAGTGCAAATTGTCGGGTAACAACAGCTGTTGGAACGAAAGGAATCCGTATGCGGGTGGCGAGAATAGTTCTCCTGTGGTGGTTGTGTGTGGGAAACGCCGCGAGTGTCTCGTTTGCATCGGATACCGATGAGTCGTTTGAGTCCATCGCGTCGGACTGCATAGAAGAACTGTTGCGGCTCGACCCCGAGTGGGCGACGTCGGTGGGGGATCACCGCTATGACAGTTTTCTTACCGACCGGAGCCGGGAGGGAATCGCGGCCCGCGTGGCCGTGTATGTCAAATACCTGGGGCAGCTGGACTCGATCGAACCGGAAGCTCTCGTCGAACACAACCGGGTCGATTTTTTTATTCTCGTCGCCAACCTGGAACGAATGGTGTTCGAAGCCGAAGTGCTGCGCCCCCACGAGAACAATCCCGGATACTATAATGTGGGGGGCGCAATATACGCGCTGCTCGTACGCGACTTCGCGCCGCTTGAGGGGAGATTGAGAACGGTTCGCGACCGGCTTCTCGAAATTCCGGAAGTGCTGGCCGCGGCCAGGGAAAACCTGGATAATCCCGCGTCCATTTTTACGGAAACGGCGATACGCCAGAACCAGGGAGTCCTCTCACTCGTCCGCGATGACTTGAAT
>CAYUDF010000742.1:0-2279 GCA_964443465.1 uncultured bacterium | reverse complement strand
CACAGATTAAAGAGTACAAAAAACGGGTGGTTACTCCGGAACAGCGTAACCACCCGTTTGAAATCGATTAGTCAAAAAGGCGGGATTTGATCTCGGCCAGCGCCTGCCGGTGAGCTTTGAAGGCTATCGGGTCGGGCAACTCGTTTATCGAAAAAAACCTCGCATCCATCGCATCATCTCCGGCGGTGAGTTCTCCGCCAACTCGCTTACCGGTATACAGCAGCAGCACAACCCTGACTCGGGGATCATCCATCGCCGAATACGCGTTAAACATCCCCGTCAATTCTACGTCCAGATTTGTTTCTTCCTTCAACTCGCGTACCGCGCAGTCCTCGACGTGTTCGTCGTACTCGACAAAACCCGCCGGCAGCGTCCAGCCACCCTTTTGCGGGTTGAACTTTCTCTGCACCAGCAACACCCTGTTGTCTTCGATCACGATCACACCAACAGCGGGTGCCGGGTTCTGATAAAACACGTAGTCACACTTGCCGCAGACCTGCCGGTCCACGTGGTCCAGATGACGGATTACCAGTTCCCCCCCACAACGGGGACAGTATTTGTAGTCAGCTCTCATTGCTGCGTGTCCGCCTCGGTTGGACTCTCAAGATCGATTTTTGACAGCACCAGATGCCACTGCTCTTCAACATCGGCACAGTCGATTCCGTACACTTTTTCAAAAGACTTCGCGAACGGGTCGTAGGCGTTTATTCCACCGATTACCTTGTACAGCTCGATCAATCGCTCCGTCCCCCAACGTTCCACGATAAACGCCACAAATGACGTCGCGGCCGGCATGGACAGCCGGAAATCCGTAGCGGCAAAACGGTTGTAATCGATCAACTGCTTCATCGGAGGCAACGTCCCGTTGGCGAGATACATAGCGCACAATCTGTCGACCGAGTTACCCATCCAGTTTCCGTGCAACCAGAAGACGGTTCCTTCTGCGATGGCCTTGGGCGGCACCCCGTACACATCCGTAATGAGGTGGACGATCTCGTGATTCTCGTTGGGGTTGATCGTGTGGATTTCGTAGTCGTCCCAGCTGATGTACTGATGACCCTTCAGGCTGAGAACTTCCCTGATTTTTGCCGTGTCCGGATACAGATAATAACCAATTTCGACGTCGCTCTCGATACCCAGACGTCCCGCGTAATAGTCAAACATCTTCTGCTGGTTTTCAATCGAACCGGCGGGAAACGGCCTGTCGTTGAGCCAGTAGAAAGCAAAATTTCTGGTTTTAAGGGTTTGCCAGTCCAGTGTCTCGGGAACCGACAACTCCACGTGGTCAAACCACACTTTTCCGTCGGAACCCAGGATACAGGAAACGGCAACGTAACGCGTTCCGTTGGGCACACGAAAAGTATGGTTTTCCTGATACCAGGGAATGGTACCCGTCTGGAGTCGGGTGCGCTTGTCGGCAAATCGTAACTCCTGGAAACGGTTGTGGTTTTCATCGAAGAAGGTCAACAGGTAGTTGCACTGGGCGTACTGATCGGGCCCCCTGGAGACCGATTCCAGCTGCATCCAGGCGTTCAGCCGAACGTGTGTGATATCCCGGACTTCAACTTCCTGGGTGAGAACATAAAATCTGCGCGTACCCGGATCCGCCTGAAAGTACCACGAGTTCAGGCCATCCGCGGCAGTCTGGTTGTCGATACCGTACTGGGCTTCCGAATTGCCCTCCAGACCCCGGAAGTCGGCGAGTGTCCAGTCGCGGGGCATGCCGTCCCTGACCGCTTCGAAGGACGGGTTTTTGAGGAGGTTAGTATTAAAAGGAGTTTCTTTTTCGCCACAACCTGCGAAAACAAAACCCAGCGAGAGCAGCAGGACACAACCCCAGACCAGGCGTATCCGCGGTTTGGCTTTACCGGTGAATCTCATTCGATACCTCTCAGTTTGTCAGAATCGCCGGGTCCCCGGCGTGTGTTTTGTATTGTATACCCTCGGGCCGGCGAAAAAGTGCCAGCGCCAGCGACTAATTTTTTTCTATCTCAACGGGAGCCGGTTCTCCCGACAGCCTCGCAACCACCGCACAACCGACCGTGTCGCCCCAGACGTTTACCGACGTCCTGAACATATCCAGCAACCGGTCAACGGCCAGAATCATACCAATTCCCTCGAGCGGCAGGCCAACCGCCTTCAGCACAATCGCCATGGTCACCAGACCGGCGCTGGGAATCCCGGCGGCGCCGATAGCGGCGAGGGTGGCGGTCAGAAAGATAATGACCTGCTGCGTAAACGTAAGGTCAATACCGTAGACCTGCGCGATAAAAACGGCG
>CAYUDF010000741.1:0-2290 GCA_964443465.1 uncultured bacterium | reverse complement strand
TGGCGTCTGATTGCGGCATTAAGCACAACACGGCGAAATCGTGGCTTTCGGTACTCGAGGCGAGTTACATCGTGACCACGCTGCAACCTCACTATCGCAACTTCTCGAAACGGCTCGTCAAATCGCCGAAGCTGTATTTTCTCGATCCCGGATTGGCCGCATGGCTGATGGATATCCGAAGTCCGGACCAGTTGGCCAGCCACTCGATGCGGGGTGCGTTGTTCGAGACGTGGGTCTACTCGGAGTTACTTAAAGACACGTTTAACCGGCGGTCACAGCAAAAGTACTATTTCTGGCGCGATCGGTCGGGGCTGGAAATCGATTTTGTCGCCGATCATGAAAGCAAATTGTTGCCAATCGAAGCGAAGTCGGGAAAAACGTTTGCGTCGGACTGGGTCGCGCCGATTGAACGGTGGCAATCGATCGCCGGCGAAACGTCGGACCGTGGGTGGATTGTTTACGGTGGCGATGAAAGCCGGCCGTTCAAAAGCGTTGATATCCTTTCGTGGCGCGACATCGACCGAATCTTTCTTAAACTCACGTCGTAATGTTCCCTTGATTGTCCCGCCGTTTTCCTGCTACCGTTTCCCCGATGACACCGGCACGCCGCAAAACAGCCAGCCGCACCCGCGGCCAAAAGCAGCCCGACTGGGCGCACCTGCACCACCAGGAACTACTCGATGTTCGCATCTGCGACCTCGGCGTTAAAATCGAGGGCACCTGGCTGGAGCGCCAGATACAGCAGCTGCACAACGAGTTAGCGCGCCGGGGTTTGCGCTTCCGCCCCCACTGCTGGTTGTCCAACGAGTGGTTCGCGCCCGACGGCGTCCCGGGCATCGCCATCCCTTTTTATCTCGCGCACCCGCGGCTTCGTAAACTGGAAGATCGCATGATGTACGAGGTCGAGGGCGGCAACCGTACTTTGTGCATGCAGTTACTACGTCACGAGTGTGGTCACACGTTTGAGAACGCCTTCCAGCTGGGCCGCCGCGTGCGCTGGCGAAAAATTTTCGGCCACCCGTCAAGACCGTACCCGAAATCATATCGCCCCCGCCCGGTGAGCAAGCGTTACGTGCTGCACCTCGACTGGTGGTACGCTCAGAGTCATCCCAGCGAGGACTTCGCCGAGACGTTTGCCGTGTGGTTGCGTCCCAACATCTCGTGGAAAAAGCGCTACGAAGGCTGGCCGGTGCTGAAGAAGCTCTACTACGTGGAAGAGTTGATGGAGGATCTGTCGCGCAAGAGACCGTCGAAACGGTCTCGAAAATTTGTCGAACCCGTCAGCCAGATCCGCACGACCCTGCGCGAATACTACGCCAACAAACAGGCGCGCTACACGGGTGACTATCCCGATTTTTACGACCGCGACCTGGCGCGGCTGTTTCCCGATCCGTATCAACCGGGCAAGTACACCACCGCGGCGGCGTACCTGCGCAGAACAACGGCGGACCTGCGACGCGTGGTCGCCGAGTGGACGGGCGAGCCGGCTTACGTGGTGAACCTGGTCATCAAGGACATGAGAAAGCGGTGCCGCGAACTGGGTCTCTTAATGACCCGGCCGCACGAGGAGCTTCGCGTCGAAGTTGCCATCATGCTGACCATGCAGACGATGAACTTTGTGCACAGCACCGATCATCAAATACTGGTCTGACGAAATGGAGGGGATATGAAAAAGCCTTCTCAGCTTCGCGTCCTCGTCATTACCAATCAGAACTACGAACACTCCAAAAAGAAATCGGATTTCAAGGACCGGCCCCTGGTTGAATGGAAGTCGGAATACGATGTGACATCCACGCTCCACGAACTGGGTCACGAAACACGCGTGCTCGGTGGCGCCACAGAGGT
Organism: uncultured bacterium; assembly: GCA_964443465.1. Taxonomy (GTDB): domain Bacteria; phylum Krumholzibacteriota; class Krumholzibacteriia; order WVZY01; family JAKEHA01; genus CAYUDF01. The sequence continues at coordinate 445 of CAYUDF010000741.1, read as the reverse complement.
GGCCGACATTCGAATGGTCCTCAAGGCGTACGAACCGCACATTGTGTTTAACCTGCTCGAAGAGTTTCGGGGCGAAGGCATCTATGTGCCCTACGTACTCGGATACCTCGAGCTTCGCCGTCAGGCTTTCACCGGGTGCAATCCGTACGGCCTGGTAGTGTGCGATAACAAATCGTTCCTGAAGAAGATTCTCCGTTACCACCGGATTCCGGTCCCCGAATTTTCGGTGTTCCCGCGCGGGCGGGTGGCGCGGCGCCTGCCGAAGCGGCTCAAGTATCCGGTGATCATCAAGTCGGCGTCGATGCACGGATCGGTGGGTATCTCGCAGGCGTCGGTGGTCACCAGCGACGAGAAGCTGGAAGAGCGCGTGCAGTTTGTGCACGACCACACGCAGACCGACGCCGTCGCCGAGGAGTACGTCGAGGGCCGCGAGTTGTATGCCGGC
>CAYUDF010000740.1:0-2292 GCA_964443465.1 uncultured bacterium | reverse complement strand
GAATACCTCCAGAACGTGTCATTGCCGGAGGAAGAGTGGTGATTTCACGCGGGGAGATCCGCTGGGCCTCACTCCCGTCCCCGCGCCAGTCGGAGCCCGGATTCCGGCGACCCGTTTTGATCGTCCAGTCAAATGCCTTCAATCTCAGTAAAATCAGGACGGTAGTCGCCGTCGTGATCACATCAAATGTTCGCCTCGCCAGGGCACCTGGAAACGTGTTACTCGATCAAAAGGAAAGCGGTTTATCTCGGCAGTCCGTGGTGAACGTCTCGCAGGTTGTGACCCTTGACAGAGACTACCTGGGCGAACTCGTCGGCAGTCTTCCACAAAAAATAATGGGCCGGGTGGATTCCGGATTAAAGCTGACGATTGGTTTGTAATTTCCGGAAAACAGATGGCGTTTCAGTCAGCGGGAAATAAAAAACCCGGCCCACCAGGACCGGGTTTTTTAAAAGTAAACGGGATGGCCTGTGCCGAATTACTCGGCGTAAATTGCCTTGATCGAACCCCAGGTAGCTTCTTCAACAGGGGTTGTGCAACCGGTAATTGTGAGCGTGATGGTGAAGAAATCCCACCAGCCGCCGTAAGGCATTCCCGGGTCGCAGGTTGACTGCTGAAGCAGTTCGGGGTACGTCGCCGGTTTCATGTCGCCGAAATCGGTGCTTCCGACTTCCGAACCATTGCCCACGCCAAAAGTCAGGCACTCGGCCGGGTAAGCATCAAACTTGCCGGACGCCTGGATGTTTGTGACCGCCGCGACACGAACCCAGTTAACATACTGGATCGTCTCAAACTCGGTGTAGGTCGTGATGATGCCGGGATAATCCGGATCGCCGTTCGCCCACGGGCCGGTACCGTTCAGCCAGATATAGCCGCCAACAAATGTTTTCATGTAAGTGCGGTTCCCGTCGCCGTTTGCGTTGACATTGTCAACCAGCAGCACGGGGGCCGTTACCTGTGTCGAGCACCAGTAATGCCACTGCAGACCGAGGTTGGTGCCGTCAAACGACTGCGCATTCAGCGTCGTGCCGGGATCCAGCGAACCGTTGGGAGCGAGATAAGACTCGGAGTAACGGCCCAGTTCAACTGGTCCACCGAGGTCTGTCGAATCATAAACACCGTCCAGCGGGGGGCCCGCCAGAGATGTGCCCGATACCAGTACAGCGATGGCAACGGCGAGAATAGCAATACCAGATCGTTTCATAGGGGTCCTCCTGGATGATGTAAAGAAGCCGATGTGGCGCATTATACATTTATTGGACCGTATTATCAAGGTTATGAATATGTGCGCAGTGATTCATGAAACACCACGCGATGGGGTATAATACAAAAGGCCTATGAACACACAAGATGGCGATATCACAATTCTGCTGCGGCAGTTGACGGAAGGCGACAACGACGCGCTCGACCGGGTGATGCCGATGCTGTACGACGAGTTGCGCGGCATGGCCCGGTCCCGGTTAAAACACGAGCGCGACGGCCACACGCTGGAACCAACCGCCCTCGTAAACGAGGTATACCTCAAACTGGCCCGCCACCAGCGGATCAACGCCGAAAGCCGAACGCAGTTTTTTGCCGTTGCCGCCCGGACAATGCGCCGTGTTCTGGTTGATTACGCCAGAACCAAAAAACGTCTCAAGCGCGGGGGCGGTGCGGCGCACGTTCCCATCGAGGAAGTCGAACCTTTCCTCAGCGAAAAGGACGCCGACGAACTGCTCGCCCTGGAAGACGCGCTCAACAGGTTCGCCAAAATGAATCCGCGCGGCGCCGAAGTAGTCGAGTTGCGGTTTTTTTCCGGCCTGACACTGGAAGAAACAGCGCAACTGCTTGGTGTCTCCGTAAAAACGGCGCAGCGTGACTGGATCGCGGCCCGTGCGTGGTTGCACAAAGAAGTATCGAAGGACCTTCGTCTGTGACATGTCCAGTATGGCCCGCCGATATCGCCATATATAGTAACAGTTGACAACTTTTTTACAATTTAACCGGAGAAACCCCGAACACCTTGGTTGATTCCAACTGGAAGAGGATAGAAGAGATTTTTTTCGAAGCGCTGGAACGGCCGCCGGAAGAACGTAACGGTTTTCTGGAAGGTGCTTGCCGGGGCGACTCCGAACTCCGCGCAGAAGTCGAGGCGATGTTATCGGCCCACGACACGGGCGCACGATTCGGTATCGAAGAAAAACTGATCGCGCCGGATTCATCACAGGACGATACGGAAGCGGCGGACCTCGCCGGGCAACGCGTGGGTGTCTACCGTTTGATACGACTGATCGGCCGTGGCGGAATGGGAGA
>CAYUDF010000739.1:0-2292 GCA_964443465.1 uncultured bacterium | reverse complement strand
GTCGCCAGCAACGACGACGTGTGTCTTTGAAAAATCGGGAATAGTTATAGCCACGCGCGAACTTTATCATGATCATTCGGCTTTGTGGGTTGGCCCATCAGCCCTGAAACAAGCACTGTCGCTCTGCCTCACCCGCGAACGGGTCAATGCTCACGACGAACGACGTAGATCGGACGACCCTTGGTTTCCATATAGATACGGCCGACATACTCGCCGATCACGCCCAGGCTGATCAGCTGCACTCCGCCCAGAAACAGAACGATCGTCAGCAATGAAGCGTAGCCTGGAACATCAACGCCGAATGCAATCGTCCGCACGACGACATACCCGCCATAAATAAACGCGGATGCTGAAATGACGAGGCCCAGATAGGTCCAGATCCTGAGTGGCGCCGTGCTGAAACTCGTAATGCCTTCGAGCCCCAAATTCCAAAGTCGCCACCAGTTGAATTTTGTGCGTCCACTGGCTCGTTTTTCACGGACATAGTCGACGATGGCGGGCTCGAACCCTACCCAGCTAAACAGACCCTTCATGAATCGCTGCCGCTCCGGCAGCTGACACAGAACGTCTACAACGTCTCGATCCAACAGCCTGAAATCACCGACATCGACCGGTATGTCGGTCTCGGAAATCAGGTTATGCAAACGATAGAAGGCGCGGGCGAATTGTCGTTTCAAGAATGTGTCGGCGCTTCGGTCAATGCGTCGCGCAACAACGACTTTATTGCCCTCCCGCCATACGGCAACCAGCTTCGGAATCAATTCGGGAGGATCCTGCAAATCAGCATCTATTACGATGACCGCCTCGCCGCTTGCATGGTCAAGACCAGCAGCGATGGCAGCTTCCTTGCCGAATCGTCTCGACAAATCGATGATGCGTAGCGTGATCGGTGCTTTTTTTAGCGCAAGCAACTTGGGCAACGTCGCATCGGTACTACCGTCATTGATGAACACGAGCTCGTAATCCGACGCCTCTGACCCGAGCACTTCGATCAGTCGATTGACGAATATCTCTATGACATCAGCCTCGTTGTAGCATGGGCAGACGATGGAAATCATGGGGCGGTAACCGGCAGCTTGATCACGACAAATTCAGCTTTGCCGGTCTGACCCTGGATCGTAAAAAAGTCGGCACGTCCCTCAAGACCTTTTGAGAGCGTCCTGGACCAATCTTCACCGGTGATGATTGCCAAGCCAAGTCGTTGCATGGGGTTCTCCAGGAGTGCGAGGTTTTTTTCGTTTGCGGTGGCCGGCATTTGCCGAACATCCGTATCAGGGAAAAGATATTGCACGATGATCGGCCGCGCAATATCTGTCAGCACCAGATTGCCCGCCGCTGGCGAAAAATGCTCGCTAATACTGCGAAGCGTATCCAGCTGGCGTCCGGTGAGCGAGCGATACGTCAAGCCCAACACGGGACCAGGCTCACCATAGTCGCGCCAGCCATTCAGGATACTTGTATGCGTCTGGATGGCGTTAATTGCGAACGCGCACAATGGCAACAGGAAGGGCAATGCCGCCAGGCGACCCCCGCTCCGCGTCGACAATTGCTGATAAACACCCACCAAACCGATCAGAATGAACGGTACCACGACGCTCAGCATTCGAGAGTCCAGGTCGATGTATTGGATGGCTCGGGAAACCAGCAGAAAGGCGAGGTAGCAAGCCGCGAACAGGAATGGAACGGCGATGTTCAACGATTTTGGCGACGACCCCGCTCCAGACTCCGCATCGACGGGTCGACGAAACAGCCAGATCACCGACACGATGGTTATCAAAACCAGCGCAACGGACGACAGCCACGGCAAATTCAGAAACTCGAGGTGCAAATACCAGCCCAAGATCCCCACATCGGATAGCAGCTCCGTGTCAGGCACTCCACGTTCACCGCCGGAAAGTGCCCCCGAAACAGCGAGATTCCTGATGAATAGTGGGGCGAGGATCGCGAGGTACGCCAAGCTGACCAGAGAAACCGTTCGCAACCTGTCGACCGGAGCGCCACGTCCATACAAGAGCAGCGTCAAAGCCGCCGCAGCGAAAAACGCTATACCGACATAGCGGGTGTAGGTCGCGAGGCCGAGCAGGACAATCATCGCGTAGAGCCCGAGCTGATACCGACTGCCGCTCCCATCCAAGTAGTTCTGTAGACCAAGGTATGCGCCCAGACACAGGGGAATGAACAGGACCTCACTCCAGGCGTAGGTATATACGATCTGAAGAGACGGCGATATGGCCAGCGCGACCGCAACAACGACGGCCGCGGTTATCGACGTGACACGCGATGTGATTCGCA
>CAYUDF010000738.1:0-2296 GCA_964443465.1 uncultured bacterium | reverse complement strand
CAGCTGTTCGCTTACCGGAAACGACCCGTCATCGGAACCTGTATGTTGACTGATTTTTTCCATATCGGGAGAACCCGACTTGCTGATGGCATCCTGTTCCGCCAGCGCCGAACCGATCGCACCCAGCCAGGCGTAATACTTCGGGACAATCATTTCTTCTTCGGTCATTTTGAACGTGGTGCGCATCGCGTCGGCAACGCCCTTGTTGGTGGCGACGCCGCCCACAAACGCGGCCGGTTTTTCCAGCTTGCGCCCCTTTATGACGCCACTCTTGAAATTACGGGCGACTGCTTCGCACAGGCCTTTCAGAATTTCCGCCGGGGCGTATCCCTTCTGCTGGGCGTGGATCATGTCTGACTTCGCAAACACCGAACACCGTCCGGCAATCTTAGCGCTCTTTTCCGCGGAAGATACGATCTCACCAATATCCTCCACTTCGTACTTTAACCTCAGTGCCTGCTGGTCAATAAACGACCCGGTCCCGGCGGCGCAGTCCCCGCTTTTCTCGTAGTCGGCGATACCGACCCGTCCGGTTTCAGCGTCACGATCGATCAGGATGTATTTGGCGCTCTGTCCGCCCATTTCCAGGACGGTCCGGATATGCGGATACAACTGGCCGGCGCCACGGGCAATCGCCCTGAAGTCATTCTCGTAGTTGACACCCAGCATCTTGCCTATGAGATCGCCCCCGGATCCACAAACCCGCACTCCCTCCACCGCGGACGGGGGTATAACAGACAAGATCTGTTTCAGCAGGTCATAGGTGGCACTGACCGGATTGCCCTTGATGCGCATGTATTTCGTCACCAGCAGCCTGGACGAAAGCTGGGGGTCAGCCAGTTCACTGTCCCCCGGTTGGACGAACAAACCGCCGGCTTCGGCCGCTTTCGCCAGGATATCGTGTGCGCCTTCGTCTCCGACAACCGCCGCTTTTAAGCTCACGGTTCCCACATCAACACCCAGAAATACGCCCATAGCGATATTTATCTCCTTGTAAATCAGTTCTTTTTGACAATTCCACACAAAAACAGGAGGCCTGAAGCACAAAACGATTTTACCGGCGTTTCAAGGTCTCCTGCGCGCACGCGTTATTGGTCCTGTAAATGACAATTATAGCTGGATTCGACAACCCCCAAATCCGGGAAAGATTGTCTAAATATACGCGAACCCGTCGAATATATAAAACTGTTTTTTGCACACATATGGTGCCGCGTCAACCGTGATCTGTCATATTCAACTTGCTTATTTTAAAGCAGTTATTCTAAACTGGCACGCTATGCCTTCCAATACAGTACGCAGAATCCTGATGAGCGGGCGCTCTCTCACCGTGGCGCTGGTTCTTACCGCCGGTTTCGCGGCGCCGGTATCGTATGCCGGGAGCCCTGACCAGTGGACCGCCCCGGCCGATTCCTCAGGTCCTGAAACCGGGTACTGGGGTGTATTCCCCCGCCAGGTCGATTCGACATCAGCCACCTTTCACAACCGAAGCCGGTCGGCCTGGGAATGGCCGCTCTATATACCATACGCGGCAATTAACTATCCCCTGCGCTGGATACGTGAAGGTGTCGGAAAAGGGATCATTTACGCCGACCGCAAGGACTTGTTCCGTTTCGTCAACCTGGTGCCCGTCCCCCGGGGATTTGTACCCTCCGTGTTTTACAGCCAGCAGGAAGGCATTGGCTTCGGACTGGATTACTACAACAGTCTCGGCCCGGCGGATAATCCGTATCGGCTCCGTGCGAAATATACCGTTGAGCAATGGCAGAAATATACTGCTGGTGCGATTTTCGGCCGCGGTGGCAAATGGGAAATCCACATGGGCGGCGGATACAAATTGATGCCGAACATTGAATACTACGGTATCGGATACGACTCCGATCTGGAAAACCTGTCTTATTATAAAGATGAGCGGACCTGGGCCGGCGTTAACTTCCGGCGCCGCCTGAAGGAGAAATCATTACTGGCATTTGCAGGCGCGTATTCGGCGATAGACGCCCGGGGCCCGGATGAGGGCAACGATCCGTCTGTCGACCAGCGGTTCGGGGACGATACGCCCGCCGGATACAACGACCGGTCGAACGGCGTCCTCCTGCGGGTGGCATGGGCCTTTGACAATACCGACCGCCAAAGTAACCCCAACCATGGCACCGTCGCCGTTGCTACCGCGGGTGGATTCATTGCGACCAATACCAATGATATTTCGTTTACAGCCTACCGGTTTGAGTTGCAACAATTTGTCCCGTTGTGGCGCAGCGAACGGGCCCTCGCCCTGAGGGGGTACCTCAATTTTATCGAT
>CAYUDF010000737.1:0-2299 GCA_964443465.1 uncultured bacterium | reverse complement strand
GAGGTGGCCGATGGCAGCTGGACAGACATGGCACGACCCAATCCACCGGCAATCCCGACAGCGTCTCAGTGTCGAATATTTGCGCTCTTTGGCCATGAAGAGGGGGCGCCGGCGAATCGAATGGGAGAATTCCTCGAGACGCCCATCAAGCCCCGGGGCGGCAATTGGGCCGAGTGCGAGCCCGTGGAGATTTTCGCGCAACAGCTCGGATGGCATTTCCTGGTTTGTTTGGTTGAATGCCACGCAAGCGGTCGCATTGCCATCGACATCTACGACCGCCCGGTCACCCCACCTCACACCACACATGGGCATGCAGCCATTTTCACGAGGGATCGGTCGTGTGAGGTGAAAAACGGACACGGGAACTCTGCCGGTTTTACGGCGGAGATCGATGCTGATCGCCAATACTTTACTGAGTTGGTGGTCGAGGATCTCAAAAGACCGTTCACTCCAACCCGGGTCGTGGGTGATGATCGGGGCGAGGCTGATTCTCTCGATTCCGCGAGCCAGAAAGTAGGAAACAGAATCAGCGATGAGGTGGAGATTGTGGGAACCAATGGTCATCTTGACGCCCACGGATCTTTCGAAGAAATCAGGATCCCGGTGCCGCAGGCGGAGGAGGAGATCATCCAGAACGCGAAACGTGCCCGGACCCCTAACGGCCTGGGCCTCAGCAACTCCGTCGCAGCTGATCTCGGTGAATACCTCGTGCTTGGCCAGAAACTCCACGGTCTCGGAATCGAGCAGCGTGCCGTTTGTCGATAAGACGTAGTTGACCCGAACGTTTGGTGGTGTGTTTGCTGATATGTGATCGACAGCGTCGCGGATCAACTGCATCTCGAGCAGGGGCTCGCCGCCGAAAAAGGCCACATGAAGCTCCGGCGCCTTCGTGGCGAGCAGCGCGTCGAGCGAGGACCGGAGCACGTCGACGGACATGCTCCGGTCCGATTTTCGGTTCTGATAGCAATAGGTGCATGCGAGATTGCATCGGTTGGTCAGAAAAAGACCGAGTGTCCGGAGCCTGCCTTTTGGGCGGGTGCCGTGCTCTCGCGGCTCATTTCGAGACGGCCGCAGAGACCGCTCGATTTCGTCGAGCCGGCGCTGGACCTCTGTCAAACGCCCCGGCGGAGGCTTTTGTGCCACAGTCTCACCTCGGGTGGACGAGCCGCCAACAGATCAGTTTCAACCAACAAACTGTCTTCCAGAGGTCGCGGCAAACGACGTCGAGCGGCGGTACTTCATCTGGTCCTTCGTCGCACTGCCCCGGGAAAAAGCGCGGGATTTTCCGGGAAGCCTCGTTTTCATCGCATATCCCTGGAAAAAAGTTCAGGTCATCATCAGGGCCACGGCGTTGAGTGGGTGAGAGCGGCAAGGCCTCACACAGCCCGGGGAAAAAGTAGGGGTTCCCACCGATGTTCCCGGTGCCGATTTGCCGGGGTACGTCGATGGTCAACTCAACCATCCCGTCACGTTTGAGTGATTCCAGTTCGACTGTTATTGCCGAAAGTGCGTCTTGGATGTTCGCGGTGGTCTTGATGAGGTAGCCGATATCTAAGTCCACAGGTTTGGTGGTCGGGCCGGTTCCGTGAGGTGACTCGTTCATGGGGGCCTCCTTTTGGATGTGGCGCGGTGAGTTCCGCGCAATGAAACAAAGGCTACGAAGAGCTCACGGTGAACTGTTCGCGGCGTCGAGAACCCAGATATCGCCTCCCCGCCTTCCGATCGAGTAGGCAACGATTCGCCCATCCCCGCTGATGCTGGTCGTCGTGCTGTCGGAATTCTCGGGGCTGAAGATGAGCGGAGGAATCATCTGTTTGGGCTGCTCCCCGCTGATCGGGACTCTCCGGATCTCGGAATGATCCAGCCCCCAGCGTCCGACCACGAACACGGCATCCCCGGTGGGGTCCCAGTGAATGAACTGTGGCTCTGCTCCGCGGGTCAGTCGCTGTGGTTCATCGCGGGGGGGCACGCCGGTCAACCAAACATCAGTACCTGCCACATATGCGATTGAGGCTCCGTCGTTGGACCATGTCGGGAAGCGGATTTCGGTATCGTGCGTCGTGACCTGACTGGGCTCGGCAACGAACTGTCCGTTGGCGACCGGTGCGATCCAGATGTTCTGGACACCGCTGCGGTCGGAGCTGAACGCGATCCATTGACCGTCCGGCGAAAAAGAGGGCTGGACGTCGATTCCGGGGTGGTCAGTGAGCTTTGTCGGCACCCCGCCGTCTGCAGGGAGTATCCAGATGTCTCGTTGGTCTTCAATGACCCGGTAGTAGGCGATCCACTTGCCATCCGG
>CAYUDF010000736.1:0-2300 GCA_964443465.1 uncultured bacterium | reverse complement strand
GGTGTGTACAAGGGCGACACGCCTCCGGAGTTGTCACTCAAGCTGAACGCAGGCGGCCACAAGATCGAGTGCCGTCATCCTCGTTACGAGGACTATATAGAGGTGCTAAAAATTGTTAACGGCGAGTTGTCGCGCCGTAACGTCACGTTGCGGACGCTGAAGGGTATTGTCAGCCTCGCGACGCAGGAAGGCGCAGAACTGTATATCGACGGAAAGCTCGTTGGCGTGACACCGATTCGCAAACCGATCGAACTGGATTCAGGCCCTCACATGGTGACGCTCAAGAAGACCGGATTTTTCACGTGGAGTTCCGAAGTCACCATCGAACCCAAAAAGACGCTGCCCCTGCATATCACGCTGAGCCCACGTTACTAACCTCCGAAATTTTTCCTGTTATAGATTCTGGCAGTCGAGGATCTGTGCAGCCCTGTCGGCAACATCACCGATCGAAAGATCGACCAGTCTACCTCCGGGGGCCCGGATAATATTGAGGCAGTCCGTCCGGGGCGCCCAGCGGTGCGGATCGGTCGGCCCAAAAACAGCCAGCGTTGTCGCACCCGCCGCCGCTGCAACGTGCATCACCCCCGTGTCGTTACAAATGACCAGGTCCGCGCGTTTCAGGAGCGCGGCAACTTCGCCAATCCCCCGGCCGCGGGCGACCGAAGCGGGCAACTCGATTCGGTCGAGGAATTCGGCAACCGAGTCCCCGTCGCGGGGACCTTCCACGACAATGATACTTACCGGCCGCCTGCGTCCGAGTTCGTTGACCACGTCGGCGTGCCTTGCGGGCGGCCAGATGTTTTCGACTTTTCCCGCGCCCGGATGGACGGCCAGCCGAATGGTCCCCGGTTTCCAGTGATCGGTGTCAAATCCTTCCGCCCATTTCTCGTTCTCGCGGGTTGGCGCGATCAGAGGTGAAAGATCGGTCGTATCCACGCCAATCGCCCGCAGCGGATACAGATTGTGCTCCGTCTCGCTCATCGACAACAGTTCGTCCTCGCCGGGCAGCGGCAGGGTGAGACTGAGCCAGGAACCGGTCAGCGAGTCGCCGACCACACTGGACGTAGACCCGATGCGTATGGACGCGCCTGAAAGCACGGCCAGCGCGAGACTTGTAAATGAAAACGACACTGTGTGAAGCACGATTACCAGGTCGAATTTTTCGCGGCGCAACCGGCGCACAAGGGGGATCAAACTGAGAGTCTTTTTTTTGTCGTAAAGAAACAACCGGTCGATATAAGGGTTGTTCTCGAGAACTCCCCTGTTGAGAGTCGAAGAAACGATACCGATCGTCGCTTCGGGGTATTTTTCCCGCAGCGCCCGAAACGCCGGAACGGCCAGCAACATGTCCCCCATCTGGTTGTGCTGCCGAATCACCAGAATCCGGCCGAACTTTCCCTGTTTGAAATAATCTTCGTCGAGGCGCGGGGACCTGAGACATTTCGTCAACAACCACATCAGCCGTTTTTTCGAAGCCCGTTCGATTTTTTTAACTAATCCCATAATCCACTCGGAAAACCCGGCGTCCACCGGCCCGGGAGGCCGGCCGTCTCACTCACCGCGGCGACCGTTTGCCCCTTTCATCCACTTCCGCAAGAATATTGAGGTAGCTGCGATAGCGAGAGTCGACTATATCGCCGTTTTCCAGCGCTTGTTTGACCTCGCAGTCCGGTTCGTGCGAGTGAGTGCAGGGCTGAAACCTGCAGTGCCCCGCGTATTCGTCGAATTCGGGAAAACAGTCCTGCAACGCTACGCCGTCCGTACCGGGAAAACCGAATGTCTGCACACCGGGCGTGTCGGCCAGATGCCCCTGCCCGAAGTTGTACAACTGCGAAAACGACGTTGTATGCCGCCCCCGTCCGGTCTTGTCACCCACGGTGCGTGTTTTCAGGTCCAGGCCCGAATCGATGGACATCAGAAGCGAACTTTTCCCCACCCCCGACTCTCCGACGAACGCGTAAACACCCCCGGCGATCTCATCGCTGAGCCGGTCGACGCCCTCACCGGTGAACGCGCTGGTGGTTAATACCGGGTAGCCGCACGAACTGTACACCGAAACAAACCGCTCGATGTCTTTTCCGGGGGACAGGTCTATCTTGTTCATTATGATACTGGAATCCACATGCCCGAATTCCGCGGACACCAGAACCCGGTCGATGAACCCATAGTGGAGCGGCGGGGATTCGAGGGCCGCGACCACGTACAGGCGGGTGATGTTGGCTACTATGATCCGTTCCGCTTTGTCCCGTTCGATGAACCGGGACAACCAGCAATCGCGATCTTCGAGACCTTCTATCGTC
>CAYUDF010000735.1:0-2304 GCA_964443465.1 uncultured bacterium | reverse complement strand
CGAGAAGCATTTCATCATGTATCTCGGAAGATTTTCGTGTGAAATCAACGCGCCGCAGCTCTGTGGACAGTTGTAACAACTGATCAACCGCTTGATCGCACCGGTTTGCGAATCCGACCAGCTTTTGTTGATATCTTCACTCCAGAAGTTCTTTCGCCGGGCCCTGGCGTTACCCCACGCGAAACTCTCGGTGTGCCACTTCTCGTCGGTGTGGTGCATCTCCTGCGGTGAACCGATACCCGACAGAATGGTCATGACGTCCGGAATCGGGTGTGTATTTCGAAAATTGATGTATTCGGTTACCTTCTCCATCTCCTTCATAAACTGTTCGCCGTCGGCGAGCTGTACGTCTCCCGTTCCCCGGACCGCCACTGCCTTGATTTTTTTATCGCCCATGACCGCGCCACCACCGAGCCGGCTGGCGCTTGACCTCGACTGTTCGATCGATGCGGTAAAGCACCGGTTCTCACCGGCGAGTCCGATCGCCGCCACCTGGGCGTGGGGCTCATCCAGTTCGTCTCGAATGAGATCCTGCGTTTCAAGCGCACCTTTGCCCTGCAAATGCCTGGCGTCTCGTATCTCCACTTTGTCATCTTTGATCCACAGGTAAACCCAGTCGGGAGACTTGTTGCTTAAGATCACCTTGTCGTAACCGGCGTACTTCAATTCGGCCGACCAGAATCCCCCCATCATGGGATAAGCCAGCAATTCCGACTGGGGGGAAACAAACGTAATAACCGTGCGGTTGGCGCTGATAGCAGGCGTGCCGTTTAACAGTCCGGTGCTGAATATCAGCAGGTTTTCCTTGTCAAACGGTTTAGTCTCCGGGGGCACCCGGTCCCAGTGTATCTTGACGCTGGTACCCAGCCCTCCAAGATACCGTTCCATCATCTGCGGGTCGGTTTCAACCCGTTCGATGTTTCCATTTTCCAGGTCAACCTCAAGATTATATCCAATCTCCGCGTATCTCATTTTCAACTCCGCTTCAGTGTTTCCAAAAACCTCAATCTTGGAATGACTTCTTTAAGAATCTCACACGCGCCCGATTTCCCCCCGGTGGTCCCGGTCGACATCAGCTTGTCGTACGGACAGCCCCCCTGGCAGGTCGTCCGTACTTCACACTGCCTGCACTCATCCGGTATATCCGCTCTGCTTAAATCGTATTGAAAAGATTCGTTTTGCAGCTTGCCGAGCGGGTCTTCGTCAAAGATTGTTCCCGTTTTCAGGGAGTGATGCCGGATGCACGGGCCAAACGACCCGTCGGGAAAAACTGTCGCAAGCCGCCTTCCGCATGGGTACGGCGATTGTTCGTCGTCCCACAAGGGTATCAACGTATCGAACAGAAAGGTTGTGTGCACGTCGTGCCCGTCGCTGACGCTTTTTTCCAGAAAGTCCAGTATCTCGTGGTATCTTTTCAACAACCTGTCGCTGTAATCCCCGTCCAGTTCTTTATAAATATTTCTGTAAAACCGCATTCGGTATCCGTTATCGATTCCGAATTTCGATATGTCCACAATCCGTTCCAGATTGTGGTCGTCCAGAGTCGCCACTATTGTCTGGCCGATGACATTGGACCTCGACGTTACTGTTTTCATTCTTCGCGACAGTTCATCGATGGGGATATCTGTAATGTTAGTCGAGATCCACTGGATGTCTTCCAGGTCATCCCAGTTTACCGAATCGATAACATCGCCGTTGGTATAAAGAAACCCCTGCATGCCATCGGTATTTTTATAAACCGAATCCATCACCCGCCGGATTCTGTCCGTTCTCAGCAACGGTTCGCCTCCGAGGAACCCCACCGCGTTCACCTTGACGTCGTTGACCTTCCACACCTCCGGAATCCATTCCAGTAGTCTCGAAAACGTATTTTCATCCATTTCCGCGGTGTTATCTTCGCCGACCTGGTTGAAGGCATAGCAGTAACTGCACTTTCGCGTGCATTTGTATGATAGAAACAGGAGAAACCAGAACAACGGAAGTTTCTCCCATTGGGAATGCCCCCTTAATCTCCCGTCTTCGGCGGAATACATTTCCTTCAGTTGTTGAACTCTTTGTGTCTGTTTTCTCATGTATCTGCCGATTAGTGCTCGTCAGCGATTCCCATTCGCGGGAATCCCTTCAAATAAATGTCCGAAAGCCGGCCAGCCAGTTCCCTGGCGTCCGGATCACGCCCGGGTTTATACCACTGGTAAATCCAGTTCAGTGTGCCGAACAAGTACAGGGCAGCCAGTCTGCTGTCCGCCGACGAACCTGACGAATTACCGCTGATTTTTTCGAAAATGGACTGGGTCAGGTCAAAAT
>CAYUDF010000734.1:0-2304 GCA_964443465.1 uncultured bacterium | reverse complement strand
GCTGATGGACGTGTAGTCCCCCCGGGCCAGCACTTCCAGATTCATCGATCGGCCCAGAGTGTTTCCCAGGTTCTCCGTTGAGTCGTCCGTGACCAGCAATCCATTGTTGATAATGATGACGCGCTGGCAAACGAGGCTTACTTCCGGCAGGATGTGTGTGCTGAGTATCACCGTTCGCCGGCCGGCAAGCCCCTTGATCAAATCACGGATTTCGATTATCTGCTTTGGATCCAGTCCGACCGTGGGTTCGTCCAGTATGAGAACTTCCGGCTCACCCAGCAGCGCCTGTGCGAGACCGACCCGCTGTCGGTAACCCCTGGAGAGGGTTCCGATCACCTGGTCGCGTACCTCCGTGGTTCCACACTCTTCCATCGCTTCTCCTACCCGCCGGGTCAGTGTGGATTTGTCCAGTCCCTTCAGCCTTCCCACGAATTTGAGATATGCCGACACCGTCAGGTCGCCATACAGTGGGACATTTTCCGGCAGGTATCCCACGCGCTGCCGTACGGCGTCCGACTGTTCCAGGATGTCGTAACCGGCGACTTTTGCGCTTCCCGACGTGGGGGGCAGAAAACAGCTCAGCATGCGCATGGTTGTCGTTTTTCCAGCGCCGTTTGGTCCCAGGAAACCGAGGATCTCACCTTTTTCGGCGCGAAACGAAATGCCGTCAACGGCGGCGTGCGAACCGTAGTATTTGGAAAGTTGTGTGACTTCTACCAAGAAGGAGCCCTTTCAGACGATACAGGCTGGCCGACGAGCCCCGACGGGTCCCGCGACAAGACTGGAATATCCGGATCTGGCGGGGAGTTCAAGATACCGATGCTATCGGACACATTGCCAAGTGTCAATGTTATTTGCTTTTACACGCGATGACAGCAATTTGTTCCGGCGTCGCCGGGTCATTCGGCCACGTGCTTTCAGGAAATTGTTGGCTTAGAGGACTGTCAACATGTAACATATCCCCGAGGTTACAACATGCAGACACCCGCGCCCCGTACCGCCCGCTTTGACCGGGCGGGAATCTCCAAAGGGCTCAAAATATTTTTCGGATTAAGTGTCGCGTCTATTGCGATCATCTTTCTGTTCACCGACTGGAGTAAAACGGCCGAAGCACTGTCACGGATCGAGCCCAAATACCTTCTGATAGCGGTGTTACTCGCTCTGGCCGACTGGAGTGGGGGAGGGTTGCGGTTGTATCTGCTCACCCGGGGATTGTCCGCGAAGATAGCGCTCCGCGACGCGATCAAGGCTGCGCTGGCGAACACCGCCATGGGCGCCATCACGCCGTCACAGATGGGGGGCGGCCCGGCTCAGGTATTCATGTTGTACAAAAGCGGACTCCCGCTGATCGAGGCGATGTCCGCAAGCCTCATGACCTTTGTTGTGACGATCGTCTTTTTTGTTCTATCCGCCGGGGCCATCACATTTCTGGGTGTTAACACATCGATAGAGGACGAAACCGTCCGCCACCTGTTTCGTTACGGGTTTAACATCTTTCTGGTCTGTGGCGTTGTTTTTATACTGTTTATCGCCAAGCCCTCCTGGTTGAGGGTGTTGTTGCGCTGGCTTTTCAATTTCCTCTCGCTGTTTCGCCGCGACCATTTTCTGCGACCGGGCAGCCGCGCCAACAAAATGATCGCCGCGACGGCGGAAATCCACGAAATCAATGTTTATTACATCAAAAACAGGTTTTTCGCGCTGGTGGTATCGCTGCTTCTGACCGCCGTCCTGTTCGGTTTTAAATGTTTCATCGCGTATTTTGTCGTGCGTGGTCTTGGCGTGACGGCGGGGGTGTGGGAGGTGGTGTCTATACAGATTCTCATCCTGCTGGCCGTCTATTTTTTCCCGACACCGGGCGGGACGGGAGCCGCCGAACTGGGTTCGGCCGTCCTGATGGCGCAGATACTTCCTATGGAACTGCTGATGGTCTACGTGGTCATCTGGCGGATAGTGGTGATGTACATTGCGGTAATTCTGGGTTCCGTCGCGATGCTACGGGCGCTGGGACAGGACACCCTGGTGGCGACGCGACCCGGTTATGGCACCGTCGAGAAAAAAATTGCGGTTTCCGGCGAATAAACGTAACATTCTGGCTCACGGCTCCGTAACGTAATATTCATAAAGGGACTTAGAATTCACCCCCGTAAAAGATCAGGAGTGCTATGCGACAGCGCTGGATCAAACGAACAATCTGCTCGGTCGTAACCGCCGCTCTGGTGATTGTTACTACCGGAACGGTTCTGGCCGACACAAACAGTACCGCCCGGTCGGTACTGGTTCCCGGCACCGGTCAGGCCCACGAGG